>CAYRVY010000335.1:0-3119 GCA_964427695.1 uncultured Flavobacteriaceae bacterium | reverse complement strand
GTACAAATTATGGGAAGTTGGTGTCCTAATTGTTTGGATGAAAGTAAATACTACGCCGAGTTTTATAAGAATAATAAAGATAAAGGGTTAGAAATCGTAGCATTAGCTTTTGAATACGCTAAAACCAAAGAAAAAGCCTTTAATAGTATTGCACGAATGCAGGATAGAGTAGGGATTAATTATCCCATTTTATTAGCACAGTTTGGCAGTTCTAACAAAGTTAAAGCTCAGGAAAAATTACCAATGCTTAACCATGTGTTAAGCTATCCCACAACTATTTTTATCGGTAAAAAAGGGATAGTAAGAAAAATACATACTGGTTTTAATAGTCCAGCAACAGGAAAGAAGTATGTAACTTTTCAAAAAGAATTTACAGCGTTTGTTAGTACTTTATTGAGCGAATGAATTTTAAGGTTCGTTTATTGGATAAGATATCATTCGTTTTAATGACTTATATCAAACTATAGGCAAAGGTAGTTTTTTAAATACAAATAGTTGAATCTACCCAAGGTGGTTTTTATACATAGGATTTGCATTTCGTTATTTTTTTTCGGCTAATAAGTTATCGACTTCCTTTTTTAGTCTCGGAATATGATTTATGACAATAGACCAAATATTTTCATCAGAAATATTGTCATAAGCATGAATCACTTGATTTCTTAATCCTATTATCGCTTTTGCATCAGAAATCTGATTTTCAAAAGTGGAATCTTTTTTTATTATTCGATTAACAGCCTCTCCAATAATTTCTAGGTTTCTTTCAATTGCTCTTTTGAGCATAATATTCTTTTGATATTCAAAGAAATTCTTTTCCTTTCCGTCAAAAAACAGTTCAATTTCATCCAAAGCAAAATTTACATCATAAAGCCATTTTAAAATTCTTTCATCCATAAACTAATTCCTTATTTTTATTTATCGAATTAATTAAAACAGGATTCTTTAGTGTTTGTTCTTCAAGAAGATCGATTTCTCTTTTGAATAATGTCTTTAATTTTTCTTTGAACGTAGAATAATTTTCAAAATATTTAGCTAATTCTATGTTGTTGAAACTAACAAGAAAATCAATATCACTACTCTCATTAAAACCTTCATTTGTGGCAGAGCCGAATAGATATAATTTGGCCACATTATGTTTTCTGCATAAAATTTTCAATTGTTTTATATTCTTATCTACTTGTAACATATTACAAATTTACTTATTATTCAGGAATTATAAATTAATTTTTGATTTATTAGACGAATGACAAATAAACAGTTTAGATGTATTCCAGCATCAACTAATATAATTCCAGATGTTTTTGTACTTCGTTATTTGACTATAAGTGTTTAAAATCTGCCTTAAATATTTTTGACTTATTACCAATGTTCTGCATAACCGTTACAGCCGATTTTTTATCATTGTTATAATGTATTGCAATTCTTGCACCAGATTTACCTAATTCTTTTGAAATAGCTGCGCCTATTCCACGACTGGCACCTGTAACCAGGATACTTTTTGTGTGTAAGTCAATTTTCATAATTGTCAAAATATTTTAGCTGAATAAATTTTAAATAAGGCTTATCGATTTTGTGTATGGCTCGTTGTGTCCAAAAATACACTACATTTTCGGATTATGTACTTAACCAAATTAAAAATTTGGAGTTCTTTGCAAAAAAGAACAAACCACTCGAAAAGCCTTTATTAGCTATGTTTTATACACGTTGATAGCCACAGTTTTTATTCTATTAGACTTTTTTCTAACTCATTCGCTATCGAGAGACTTATTCTTAAATTATCTAATAAATCATCCAATTTCGTTCCGACATTAGATTTAGCTTTATTTAATTCTTTCGACATTCTAGGTAAATCCTTAACTGATTGTAAAAAACCATCCATACTTTCTATTGAATATGAAATTCCATTAATAAGACTTGTTAAAGATTCTTGGGTTTCTTCAATTTCCTTTTGTTCAACATTTAGATCAGTTTTTGAAATATTAATCACATTTGACATTGCGTCTATTCCTTTCTCGAAATGTTCATAAAATATTGGAATTTCAGGTTCTATTCGGCTAGCATAATTGTCCATTACCTTTGCAGTTCGTATAAAATAATTTTTCAACGTTTTGCGTCCAGGTTGATTTCCATTTGCAGTCATCCCGTTCAATTCGGCTGTTTTTTTATTCAGTTGTTCTCCAATCCACTCTGTAGCATCAGAAATTCTTGATAAAGATTCCGTTGATTCTCGAATATTATCTTCTATCATTTCCTGATAGTCAATAAGTCCGTAATCTTCACTTAAAATTTCAACTTCTAGTACTTCATTGGGTTCTATAATAGCAACCTTATTCTGTTCGGTTTTTCTTAATTCTAATATTCTTTGAGGTATGTGTATTCTTAAAAATTTATTTAATTGTTGTGTGTCTTGATAATCCCAATAGAGAACTTTTTTGTTTTTGCCAATATCTGACTTAAAGTTCTGAACTCTTAATAGTTGTTCAGGGTTTATCTCACTTATTGATACGGGTTTACTATTAAAATAAAAGAGTATTTGAAGAGAATTAGGATTCTCTAAAAATCTATTATATGCATTTAAAAATTCTTCTTCTGTTCCAGATTCAGCATTGTTCGTAGGTGTGCCAAATTTTTTCCATATAAGTCCAATAAATAAATCATAATCATCTCCCAAATCAGACGTTATTATTTCTTGAGGATGGTTTATTGCAATCGCTGGAGCAGAATGTGTTTCCCATTTTAATAATTCCAAATGGATATCGTGCTGTTTTCCAAATGTGAGATTCAATTCGTTTATTACTTCATCTATTGACGCTCTTTCGTCTTGAAGGTCACTAGGAGAGGCTAAAAAAATCTTATATTTTGTTATAGTTGATGGCATTTTTTCAAATTGTGGCTAACGTTAAGATAAATAGAGTTTTAATTCCATTTATCGGCTGTTAAGCGAAGATATAAGAAATTTCTGTAAAAGTAAATACGTAAGATCACGTATTTGTGTCTATTTTATTAACATTGCACTGTCTTAATAGTTGTTAATTAACACAAATCTAATAATTTAGGATTTTTATATTTTGATTCTTCAGGCATCTAACTTCCGACTTCTAACTTCAAGAAATATAATTCCA
>CAYRVY010000334.1:0-3123 GCA_964427695.1 uncultured Flavobacteriaceae bacterium | reverse complement strand
TGCTTCTGCATATTCAAAAATATACATCGTTGCTAAAAAAGCTGGTAAATACCCAGCCGTTTCACGCGGAAGATGCGGTCTAATATTCCAATAATTTTTATAACCTCCTGAACGTCTAATTGCTTTGGTTACATTCCCTGGTCCAGAATTATAGGCAGCTAATGCCAAATCCCAGTCGCCAAATATTTTATATAAACTAGCTAAATATTTACTTGCTGCTTCTGTCGATTTTATTGGGTCACTTCGCTCATCGACATAACTACTTACATCTAATCCAAACTGCTTTCCTGTAGCAAACATAAACTGCCATAATCCTGTTGCTCCAACTCTGGATTTAGCTCTTGGCTTTAGGGCTGATTCTACTATTGCTAAATATTTAATTTCTAATGGAATATCGTAGTTGTCAAGCTCTTTTTCAAACATTGGGAAATAGTACTCGCTTAAAGCCATTAAGCGTTCAAAAGATTTTTTTCTATTTTTTAAATAATTCTTGATAACACTTTCTAAAGACGGATTGTATTCTATATTAAAAGGTGTTTTGGCGTTCAGTTCAATTAGTCTCCTTTTAAGAGTGTCTGTAGAAAGTTCAGGGTAGTAAATAGAGTCATACTTTAGTTCTCTCACAGTTTTGTATATAGTGTCATATAATGACGAACTATACAACTCGCTTAACCATTTTTGATCTAATTGAGAAGCATAAATATTATCTTCTAATTTGCGTTTTATTAATGTATCGTGAATAGGTGTGATTTCTTTTGTAAGATGAAATCTTCCGTCTATTAAAGTGTCGGTAATACCTTTTTTAACAGTTTCAATATTCTTTTCTGAAGGAATCGAATCTTGAGCTTGGGAAAATCCAAACTTGAAACTTAAGATAAATATTATTGTAAATAATCGTAAAGTCATTTTGTTATAAAACTCTTTGTGCTAAAATCGTGTTTTTTAATTTAAATTTAAAATAGCCGCAATTCCAGGAAGCATTTTTCCTTCAAGGCTTTCTAACATGGCTCCTCCTCCTGTACTGACATAGCTTAGTTTGTCTTGAAAACCAAATTGTTTAACAGCTGCAACCGAGTCTCCTCCGCCAACTAAAGAGAATGCTCCTTTTTTAGTCGCTTTGATTATAGAATTGCCTAAAGCAATAGTGCCTTTGGCAAAGTTTGGCATTTCAAAAACACCAAGTGGTCCATTCCATAAAATGGTTTTGCTTTGCATCACTACATCATGAAAATTTTTAATTGATTTGGGACCACAATCTAACCCTTGCCAACCATCAGGAATTTTATCTACATCAACTATTTGCGTATCTGCATTGTCACTAAACGCATTTGCGGCTACAACATCTACTGGTAAATGTATTTGTACGTTTTTAGCTTTTGCTTGCTCTAATATCTTTAAAGCGAGATGCATTTTATCGTCTTCGCATATGGAATCTCCAATATTTCCGCCTTGAGCTTTAACGAAAGTAAATGTCATGCCTCCTCCAATAATTAAATGATCTACTTTATCAAGAATATTTTTAATAATGGTAATTTTAGAAGACACTTTAGCACCACCAAGTATTGCTAAAACTGGTTTTTCTCCTGTTTTCATTACTTTTTGAATGCTCTCTATTTCTTTAGCCATCAAATAACCAGAACATTTTTGTTTTTGAAAAAATTGAGCAATAACAGTTGTAGATGCGTGTGCTCGATGTGCTGTACCAAACGCTTCATTTACGTAAATATCTCCTAGTTTAGATAGCTGTCCAGCAAAATCTTTATTTCCTTCTTTTTCCTCTTGATGAAAGCGTAGGTTCTCTAACAATAAAATTTCTCCTGCTTGTAAATCGGTTGAGGCTTGTATTGCTTTCTTACCAACACAATCAGATGCAAATTTAACTTCAACTCCTAAAATATCTTCAACCGTATTTACAATATGACGAAGTGAAAACTCATCTTGCAAGCCTTTTGGGCGACCTAAATGTGACATTAAAATACAACTGCCACCATCTTCAAGAATTTTTATTATTGTTGGTTTTACCGATAGAATTCTAGTAGAGTCTGTTACTTCAAATTTTTCATTTAAAGGCACATTAAAATCGACACGAATTAATGCTTTTTTATTTTTAAAATTAAAGTCGTCAAGGGTTTTCATAAATGGGTTTTTAACACATAATTATGCAAATGTAGTAATAAAAAAGAGCTACAAGATGTGTTGGTTAACGAAAATAATTTCATTTATAAAGAATTATAAAAAAGCTATCTTTACGACATGCTTTTTAATGATATAGTAGGTCAGGATTATATTAAAAACCATTTAACGCAAAGTGCTGATAATGGTCGTATTCCTCATGCGCAACTTTTTGTTGGACCTGAAGGTTGTGGCACATTGCCCATGGCTATTGCTTATGCTCAATACATTTTATGCAAAAACACGAATGGCGAAAACACCAACACTACTGATGCTTGTAATCTAAAATTCAAGAACCTTTCACATCCTGACTTACATTTTGCCTTTCCTGTAACAACAAACGATAAGGTTAAAAGCAAGCCTGTTTCTAGTTTCTTTTTAGAAGAATGGAGACAACTGCTTAACCAACAGCCTTATTGTAATCTGTTCGATTGGTATGAGTGTCTTGGTGTGGATAATAAACAGGGGCAAATCGGTGTAGATGAAGCACATGAAATCGTAAAGTCTTTAGCTTTAAAATCTTATGAAGGTGGCTATAAAGTGATGCTTATTTGGATGGCTGAAAAAATGAATATTGCTTGTGCTAACAAGCTATTAAAGCTTATTGAAGAGCCTCCTGACAAAACTGTTTTTATTTTAATTGCTGAAGACGAAGAACGAATTATTAGTACAATTCGTTCTCGCTGTCAAGTTCTGCATTTTTCGCCCTTAGCTGAAGAAAGCATTAAAAACGCTTTAATAAAAAAATATGGATTAGAGGCTTCTATTGCAACAAAAATAGCGCATCAAGCTAATGGAAATTATAATAAAGCTTGCGATTTAGTGTATCATGATTCTGAAGATTTACAATTTGAGGAGTGGTTTATATTTTGGATTAGAAGTGCTTTTAAAGCTAGAGGCAATAAAAGCGCAATTCATGATTTAATTTCTTGGAGCGAAGAAATTGCAAAA
>CAYRVY010000333.1:0-3152 GCA_964427695.1 uncultured Flavobacteriaceae bacterium | reverse complement strand
TTAATTCTTTTTAAGTCAATAATGGTTTCATCACTAGGAGTATTTGAGATAACATAATCCGCAATTCTAACCTTTTGAGGAAAATCTTGCCCAGTAGATATACAATTATTCTCAAACCATTCTATTCTATTAGTTAGAGGTACTTCTTTTAAATTAAATGAGGGTGCTTGATAACCCATGTTTATGTACTGTTCGATAATTGCTTTAGCCAACAATTTAGGTTTTATGAAATCCTCAATGCTACAATTTTTCGTCAATTGTGCTATCTTTTCTTTTGGTATTCCATTATCAATTAATTTTTTTTTAAGAATGTTTCCACCTTTGTCCCCATCAACAATATAAGCAACCATAGCTGCTTCTAATTCTAAATTTTTAGCTTTTTCAGGTAAAACAGTTGCAATTCCTGGCACAACTTGAAAAAACAAACTGTTTTTTTTCATAGCTTCTCTAAATATTCTTGGAAAAAGAATAACATCGGATATACCTTCTGCTATAAGTGCTTTACGAGCTGGAGTGAAAGCCAAAATATTTGCTCCCATTGCCAAAAGTAATGGCGAAAACCCTTCATTATTTTGCCATATTGAATTTCTTATTGTACTTCTTCCTATATCTTGTTTTTTTTGGTTATAATTTGGTTTTACCACTCTAATTCCTGTACCCAAATCACTCGGTAAACAACCTGCAGAATGTGTTGTATAAATAATAGAATTAACATAGTTTTGGTTTTCAAATTCCTTAATTAAATCAGCTTGAGCACTATAATGTAAATGTATTTCAGCTTCATCTATTAATAAAACAGGTTTAATGTCGCTTTCACGCTTGGCTAGAAAAGCTTTCATAGCAATAAATTGCTTTAATCCATCACTTCTTTCTTGCAAGTCATTATATTCGAAACCTTCTCCAAATTTAATTTTAATTCTTAGTGAATCTGGCTCTATCATTAGTTTTGGATAAACAATAAATTGTTGCCAAGACTCTGAATATTCTTGTTGTAAATTAGTGTTTACTTTTTCCAATATTTCTAAACGCTTTGTACCATCTTCATCAGCCATTGCTTCAGTAACGTTCTTCATGCTAACGTCTGCAAGATCAAGTAAATTAGCTAATGAACTTGGTTCTTTTGCTATTATGTCTTCGACTGAATAATGTCCTCGAAGATTTCTTTCTTCATCACTAAAAAAAATAAAATTAGGTCTTTTATTTTCTAAATACTTTAAAAATTGAGCTTTTGGATGATCTACAGATTCAATCTTCTTAAAAGTGTTAAAACAGTCAATAAATTTATCTACTTTCTTAAAATCAGTATTATGGATTCTATCTCTGGAATCATTTAAAATCTCTATTATAGCCTCAACAATATCAAAAAATTCCGAATCAATTGTTTGAATATCCCAATTAGTGTCATTTTTAAGTTTGTTAAATTGGAAATAAAGCGAATTAGTCGATCCGTTTTCATCTTCCCAAAAGATTGTATCAAGAGATTTTTTAAGTCGATTGCTTAAAATAATTTCTTGAATAACCTGATTAAATTCTTTTCTGTTTGCAATATCTCTTTTTACTTCTCCAGTTATTTTATGAAAAATTTTTCCTTCAACAGATTTTTCATAAGTATAAAATCTAGGTTTACCGACTCCATTAAAATTTTTCAAAGAGTCTTTTTCTGAACTATCTAATAAATATTCGACACTAACAACAACATGTTCAGAATCGAATTCCAATCCTTTTGTTAATTCCGTTTTACTATAAGAATCACTATTTTCCAAAGATAAAAGCGCATTAAAAAATGAACTTTTCCCAGCTTCATTGGGACCAACAAAGGCTACCACTTTATTGTCTAATAAAACTTCAGCTTTTTCAAATCTTCTATATCCATTTATTTCAACTCTATATGGAATCATATTTATCTAATTCTAATTCAACTTAAAATGCACTTCTTCAAGAGCCAATTCATTTAAAAGTTCTTGTGAGATTTTTACTTTTTGTTTTCTGCTTGGCATTAGTAGTTTAATTTGTTCATCATTATCATAGACTACAAAATTTAAAGCATGATTGCCTTTATGCATATGTAATAACTCCTTAATAGCCTTTATTCTTTCTTCTTTTAAATCATTAATGTTTAATTGAATAGATAGTTTTTTTGCCATTGTATCCATAACATCATGCAACAACTGAAAACTATTAAATTGCAATCGTGGATCGCCTTTTTTACCTGTATCACGATTAGTCCAACCTTCTCTTACAAAAGTGCGAACATAAATAAAATTATTCTTCATTAAAAAGTGACGATACTTTAAATATTCTTCACCAAAAATTCTAAACTCAAAACTGTCTGTATAATCGTCAACCGTAAATAAAGCCCAACCTTTTCCTTGTCTGCTAATACGATGTTGCACATCTGTTACGACTCCTCCAAAAGTTAGTTCTCTATTAATATAGGTTTCCAAATCGTTAAACATAGTCACAGTTGCATTACAAAACGTATTCATTTCAGTTTTAAAATCATCAAGCGGATGACCAGAAATATAAATACCAACAACTTCTTTTTCCTGAGCAAGTTTCTCCATAGTTCCCCATTCTTCGCAAGGAGGTATTTGAGGTTCCGAAATTTGCACGTCACTGGAATCGCCAAACAAACTTACTTGTGCAGAGTTTTCGTTTTCCTGATGTTTGCTGCCATACTTTATCGCTTTTTCTAAAAAGGTAATATCATCACCTTCTTTATGAAAATATTGTGCACGATGCGTGTTTGCAAAACAATCAAAACCACCAGCAAGTGCTAAATTTTCAAAAGCTTTTTTGTTGGCTGCTCTTAAATCCACACGTTTTGTTACATCGAAAATTGAATTGTAATTTCCATCTTTCTTTCTGTTATCAACGATGGTTTTTACAGCACCATGACCTACTCCTTTTACAGCTCCCATTCCGAAGCGAATAGCATTATCTTTATTTACAGAGAATTTATAATACGATTCATTAACATCTGGACCAAGCACATTTAAGCGCATGCGTTTACATTCTTCCATAAAGAATGTTACAGATTTTATATCGTTCATGTTATTAGACAAAACGGCTGCCATATATTCGGCTGGATAATGTGCTTTTAAATATGCTGTTTGGTAAGCAATCCAGGCATAGCAAGTTGAATGCGATTT
>CAYRVY010000332.1:0-3157 GCA_964427695.1 uncultured Flavobacteriaceae bacterium | reverse complement strand
TTAATCAATCTTCCATAACCACCTCTTATAAAAACGACATCATCAAAATCAAAAACAGTATAACTAAAACTTAGATATGCTGGTAAAAAATTGAAATCTTGCTTTAAGTAGTTGTTGTACTCCAAATTTAGTCCAATGCTAGTACGCTCATCAAATTGATAACCTAAAGTGTTATTTATAAATAGGGCATTGGGAATTAAAAATGGACCAGTGTCATCATCTTTTGTGAGAGTATATTCTTCGTTTATAGTTAAAGTAGCAGCTAAAGAAATCTTATAAAACAAACCACTTGTTTTTATTTCTTCGTCATTTTGTGAAAAGGCAATTATAGAAAATAATGACAAAATTAAGGAGGCAATTTGCTTCATGATTAGTTATTGCTTTTAAAAGCAAACAATACATCAACAATTATTCCGAAGGAAGGCTCTTAATAAATTTTTCAATAGATAGCGCATCACTCACATCAAAATCACCAATTTTTGTACGTCGTAAAACTGACAAATGACCACCAGAATTAAGTACTTTTCCAAAATCGTGTGCTAACGAACGTATGTAAGTTCCTTTGCTGCAAACCACTCTAAACTCTATTTCTGGCAGAGCGATTTTTGTAATTTCAAACGTATTTATAGTTATGTTTCTCGATTTAATTTCTACTGTTTCCCCTGCTCTTGCAAATTCGTACAAGCGTTTTCCGTCTTTTTTTATGGCTGAAAAAATGGGAGGAAATTGAGCAATCTCTCCTATAAACTGCTTTGTAGTTTCAAATATTAAATGGTCTGTTATATGTAGCGTAGAAAAAGTGTTATCGATTTCTGTTTCCAAATCGTATGAAGGTGTAGTGCTCCCTAAAACTATGGTTCCTGTATATTCTTTTATTTGTGCTTGGAACATATCGATTTGTTTGGTCATTTTTCCTGTGCAAATTACAAGTAATCCTGTTGCTAATGGGTCGAGTGTTCCTGCGTGACCTACTTTTATTTTTTTAATACTAAAGGCTTGCCTAATTGCCCATCGGAGTTTGTTAACTACTTGAAAGGATGTCCAGTTAAGAGGCTTGTCTATAAGTAAAATTTGTCCTGATAAAAATTCTTCGGCTGACTTCATTAATTAATATTAATAATGGATAAGAAGAAGAGTATTTTTAATTGCATTATTAACAGATTATCCAGTATAAAACATTCAAATTCTTAAAGATAAAGTTACAGAATTCTCTGTAAAAAAGGATGATTTTCAACAAGAATTTACTCAAACCATAGAGAATCATCCAAACCTGAAGAGGGGAACAATAAAAAAGTGTAATGCAAAGGAAAATTATCCGATTCAGAAATGATGAGTATTTACTTGCTTTATCATTTCGGTCAGTTTACAAATTTCAAACATTTAAATGACTTATTTCCTGATTTAGTAAGCTATGAAAGATTTAATGCTCGTCAAGAAAGAATATTATTGCCTTTGACGCTATACTTAAAATATAGAGGGTTAAGTAAATCAACAGATACCTATTACATTGATTCTACTTTGCTTCGGCTAATTTTATAGGCAGCTTAAACAGTATTCACGTTAATTAGGATTACCCACTAAAATCAACTAGATAAAACCATAGCAACAAAAAGAACTATACCTAGTGCCATCGAAACCAAAGCGAGTTTTCGTAATTTTGGCATTTGCCATGCCATAATAAAACCTGTGCTAAGTAATAAAAATAATGAAATAGCCAATATAGTTGCATACACTTTAAATGGGACACCTCCTTTTGCCTTGTGTAATTGAACGAGTTGCCTATACCAGGTTGCTTTCTTTATTTCTAATTGTGCAATGTGTGGTTGTAATGTAGGCTCAATAGTCAAATCCATACTTGACCCTGACCACTCTAATTTGAAAGAATTACCAATAGTTTTTAGTGCAGCTTGCCCAGTTGGCACTTCTAAATTGTGTTTCTTCAATTCTTTTTCCGCTAAACCAACAAGCTCTACCAGATTTGCTTTAATTGGCTTTTCAAGCTGAAATTTATGAACTGTTATATCATAATTTCCTTTTACTCCCCATGTATAAAGTGCTCCTGTTACAAGAAAAATAATAGCGGCAGGTAAAATAAAAATTCCTAAAAATGCATGTACTTTCATGAGTACTAATCGATTAAAGACTCCTGCTTTACTTAACATACTCATCACGTTTTTTTTTATAATCCATTAATTTAAAATGTATCAAACTCAAATTCTTAAAGATAAAGTTACAGATTTCTCTGTAATAAAAGGATGATTTTCAACAAGAATTTCTCATACCATAGAGAATCATCCAGACGTGAGGAGGGAACAATAAAAAGGCATATTGTTTCCTCCCTAAATAATGCCTATAGAATCTAATCGGCTAACTTTATAGGCAGCTTAAATAGTATTCACGTGTTTAATAAAGAAAATATTATTGCAATCAATCCAACAACAACACAATAGATTGCAAAATAGCTTAACTTACTTTTTTTTACTAAAGCAATCATCCAAGTACAAGCAAATAATCCAGAAATGAAAGCTGCAATAAAACCTATAGATAATGCTGTGATGTTTTGACTTTCAAAAGAGAACTCACCACTAAAAATGTCTTTGGCAATTTTCCCAAAGATTAAAGGCACAACCATTAAAAACGAAAATCGCGCTGCTTTTGCTTTATCGTTTCCTAACAATACTGAAGTCGAAATGGTTGCTCCAGAGCGAGAAATTCCTGGAATCATTGCTATTGCCTGAGAAATCCCAATGATGAATGCGTTTTTAAACGATACTTTTTTAGTTGTGTTTTTGGCTTTATCTGCAAGAAATAATAACATAGCTGTTACAAGCAGCATACAACCAACCAAGAGAATATTTCCGCCGAAGAGCGATTCAAGTTGTTCTTCAAAAAATAATCCAACAATAACTGCTGGAAGCATCGAAACTATAATTTTAATAATAAATTTTGTATCGTCATTCCATTTAAAAGACAAAAACCCTTTTATAATATCGAGTATATCTTTTCTAAAAACAACTATGGTGCTTAAAGCAGTAGCAAAATGTAGCACAACTGTAAATAATAAACTTTCTTCAGGCACAGAGTTGTCTCCCAAAATGGCTTTGCCAATTTCCAAATGACCACTAGAAGATACTGGAAGAAATTCGGTAAGTCCTTG
>CAYRVY010000331.1:0-3158 GCA_964427695.1 uncultured Flavobacteriaceae bacterium | reverse complement strand
GTTAAAATATTAGGTAGAGGCGAATTAAAAGCAAAATTAAAAGTATCTGCTCATAAATTTACTGTTTCAGCAAAAGCTGCTATTGAAGCTGCAGGAGGAGAAGCTGTAACCTTATAAGAACCATTTAGAAAATGAAATTTATAGAATCCATAAAAAATATTTGGAAAATAACGGAACTAAAAGATAGAATCATTCTTACTTTAGGAATGCTTTTAGTTTACCGTTTTGGAGCACAAGTTGTATTGCCAGGTATAGATGCTAGTAAATTAGGTGGTATAGCGGCAGCCACAGATAGCGGTCTTTTGGGATTACTTAATGCCTTTACAGGAGGAGCATTTGCTAATGCTTCTGTTTTTGCATTGGGTATTATGCCTTACATATCTGCTTCTATTGTAGTACAGTTAATGGGAATTGCTATTCCGTATTTGCAAAAACTACAAAAAGAAGGTGCCAGTGGTCAAAAAAAGATTACTCAAATTACACGTTGGCTAACCATTGCAATTTGTCTGGTACAAGCTCCTGGATATTTAGTGAGTTTACCAGCTCTAGGCATTCCACAAGAAGCATTTTTATTAGGTCAGGGAGGTGTATTCTATTTTTCGTCTATTATTATTTTAGTAACAGGCTGTATTTTTGCAATGTGGTTAGGTGAAAAGATTACTGATAAAGGTATTGGTAATGGAATCTCAATTTTAATTATGGTTGGTATTATTGCAACATTACCTCAATCATTCATTCAGGAATACGTTTCTAGAGTAACAGAATCTAATGGAGGTTTAATTATGATTTTAATTGAACTTGTAATTTGGTTTGTAATTATTTTGGCATCTGTAATGTTGGTTATGGCTGTAAGAAAAATTTCGGTGCAATATGCTAGAAGGACAGCTTCAGGAGGTTACGAAAAAAACGTATTTGGATCCAGACAGTATATACCATTAAAGTTAAACGCTTCTGGAGTTATGCCAATAATATTTGCTCAAGCTATTATGTTTGTGCCTAGTTTAATAGGAGGATCTGCATTTCTTAAAGATACAGGAACTGGTCAATGGATGCAAACACAGTTTTCAGATATGTTTGGTTTATGGTATAATATTACATTTGCATTATTAATTATTGTGTTCACATATTTTTATACTGCAATTACAGTACCTACAAACAAAATGGCAGACGATTTAAAACGTAGTGGAGGATTTATTCCAGGGATTCGTCCAGGAACTGAAACTTCAGAATATTTAGATAAAATAATGTCTCAAATTACATTACCAGGATCTATATTTTTAGCATTAATTGCGGTTTTCCCTGCGTTTATTGTAAAATTAATGAATGTACAACAGGGTTGGGCATTATTTTTTGGAGGCACTTCGCTACTAATTATGGTTGGAGTTGCGATTGATACGATGCAACAAGTAAATGCGTTCTTGTTGAATAAACATTATGATGGCTTGATGAAAACTGGTAAAAACAGAAAAGCAATAAAATAATTAATATAAAATGGCAAAGCAAGCAGCTATAGAACAAGACGGAACAATAAATGAAGCATTATCTAATGCTATGTTTCGTGTTGAATTAGAAAACGGTCATATTGTGACTGCTCATATTTCAGGCAAAATGCGAATGCATTACATAAAGCTTTTGCCAGGAGACAAAGTAAAATTAGAAATGAGTCCTTACGATTTATCAAAGGCTAGAATAACATATAGATACTAATGAAAGTAAGAGCATCAATAAAAAAGAGAAGTGCAGATTGTAAAATCGTGCGCAGAAAAGGAACACTTTACGTAATCAACAAAAAGAATCCTAGATTCAAACAAAGACAAGGATAATTATGGCAAGAATTGCAGGTGTAGACATACCAAAACAAAAAAGAGGAGTTATCTCGTTAACTTATATCTACGGAGTAGGTAGAAGTAGAGCAAAAGAAATATTAGAAACTGCTAAAGTAGATGAAAGCGCTAAAGTTTCCGATTGGACTGATGATGACATCAGTAAAATACGTGATGCTGTTGGAACTTTTAAAATTGAAGGAGAGTTACGTTCTGAAACACAAATAAACATTAAGCGATTAATGGATATTGGTTGTTACAGAGGGATTCGTCATAGAACAGGACTTCCATTAAGAGGTCAGCGTACTAAAAATAATTCTAGAACAAGAAAAGGTAGAAGAAAAACCGTTGCTAATAAGAAAAAAGTAACTAAATAATAATTAGTAATATGGCAAAGTCAAGTACTAAAAAGCGTAAAGTAATAGTAGAATCTAATGGAGAAGCACACATTACAGCTTCTTTTAATAATATTATAATTTCACTTACCAACAAAAAGGGAGATGTAATTTCATGGTCATCTGCTGGTAAAATGGGATTTAGAGGCTCTAAGAAAAACACACCTTATGCTGCTCAATTAGCAGCCGAAGATGCATTAAATGTAGCTAAAGAAGCTGGTTTAAAGAAAGTAAAAGTATATGTTAAAGGTCCTGGAAATGGTAGAGAATCTGCTATTAGATCAATTCATAATGGAGGTATTGAAGTTACAGAAATTATTGATGTAACACCAACACCTCATAATGGTTGCAGACCTCCAAAACGTAGAAGAGTATAACGATTTTAGATTTATAGATTTACGATTTTAGAATTATTAAAATCGTATTCCGTAACTCATTTATCGTAAATTAATAATAACAAGTATAAACGAGAGATCAAAGATTCTCGAAGGATAAGCATAAGACCTTAATTCATAATCACTCTCAAAAAAAATTTTAAAATGGCAAGATATACTGGTCCTAAAACTAAAATAGCACGTAAATTCGGAGAAGCTATTTTTGGAGAAGATAAATCTTTCGAAAAAAGAAATTATCCTCCTGGTCAACACGGAAACACAAGAAGACGCGGAAAAAAATCTGAATATGCTATCCAACTAATGGAAAAGCAAAAAGCAAAATACACTTACGGTGTTTTAGAGCGTCAATTTAGAAACATGTTTAAAAAAGCAACAGCTTCTACTGGTATTACTGGTGAAGTATTGTTACAACTTTGCGAATCTAGATTGGATAATGTTGTGTTTAGAATGGGAATTTCTCCATCGCGTAGTGGAGCAAGACAATTAGTCTCACATAGACACATTACAGTAAATGGTAAATTAGTAAACATACCATCTTACTCATT
>CAYRVY010000330.1:0-3162 GCA_964427695.1 uncultured Flavobacteriaceae bacterium | reverse complement strand
ATAGCGAACAGCATGTGACCGTTAAAAAACAATAAATATAAACACATGAAAGAAATATTAAGAAAACGAACTAAAAAATATGCTGCTGATTGTTTTCGCATCAATCAAAACAATGAGAAATCGTAAATCATAAATCGTGAATCGTAAATCTAAAATATATAAAATCATATTATCTGGAGGAGGAACAGGAGGACATATTTATCCTGCAATTTCAATTGCTAACGAATTAAAATCTCGTTTTCCAAACGCAGAGTTTTTATTTGTTGGTGCTCATGATAAGATGGAAATGGAAAAAGTGCCACAAGCAGGATATAAAATTGAAGGATTATGGATTTCTGGAATTCAACGTAAGCTAACATTAAAGAATCTCTCGTTCCCTTTTAAACTCATTAGTAGTTTGTATAAATCAAGAAAAATAATAAACTCATTTAAACCAGATATTGCAATAGGCACAGGAGGCTTTGCAAGCGGACCATTATTGCAAATGGCTGCTTCTAAAAAAATACCGAGTTTGATTCAAGAACAGAATTCTTATCCAGGAATTACAAATAAAATATTGGCAAAAAAGGTAAATAAAATTTGTGTTGCTTATGATGGTTTAGAACGCTTTTTTCCAGCAAAAAAAATTTTAAAAACAGGAAACCCAGTACGAAAAGATATATTAAATTTAGATGACAATTCAGTAGAGGCTAAAGATTATTTTAAAATTAAACATATTAAAATCACACTTTTAGTAATAGGAGGAAGTTTAGGCTCCAAGCGTATTAACCAATTAATTAAAGATAAATTAGAATTTTTTGAAACGCAAAATGTACAAGTTATTTGGCAATGTGGAAAGCTATACTATAACAATTATAATATATATGATAATCAAGAACATGTACAAGTACATGCATTTATAAATAAGATGAGTATGGCTTATAGTGCAGCAGATATAATTATTTCTAGAGCAGGAGCAGGTTCGGTATCCGAATTATGTATAGTTGGGAAACCAGTAATCTTTATTCCATCTCCAAATGTAGCCGAGGACCATCAAACAAAAAACGCAAATGCTATTGTAGAAAAAAAAGGAGCAATATTAATTAAAGAAGAAGATTTGGAAATCGATTTTGAAAACAATTTTTCTCAATTGATAAATTCACAAGAAAAACAACTAGAATTAGGTGAGAATATTAAAAAACTTGCATTAGTTAATGCAACTAAAGATATAGCAGACGAAGTTGAAAAGCTTTTGAATAAAGATAATTAGTAACAAAAAATTTTCCCTTTGGGAAATCGAAGATTCAACGAAACAATAATAAAAAATAAACTTGTAAGAGTTAAAATGTCCAAAGGACAAACGGGAATGAATTTAAAC
Organism: uncultured Flavobacteriaceae bacterium; assembly: GCA_964427695.1. Lineage (GTDB taxonomy): Bacteria > Bacteroidota > Bacteroidia > Flavobacteriales > Flavobacteriaceae > PRS1. The sequence goes on along the minus strand of CAYRVY010000330.1, from coordinate 1,805 downwards.
AGTATATATAATATTTGTTTTATTGGCATAGGCGGAATAGGAATGAGCGCTCTAGCACGTTATTTCGTAGCAAATAATAAGCATGTTGCTGGTTACGATAGAATTCAAACAGAAATTACAGATGCACTTCAAAAAATTGATATAAAAATCCATTTTGAAGATGATGTAGAAAATATTGATAAACGCTGTTTAAGCCCAGAAAACACTTTAGTAGTTTATACTCCAGCGATTCCAAAAACCAACCAAGAGCTAACATACTTTATAAATAATAAATTTCAGGTTTTAAAGCGCTCTCAAGTTTTAGGTTTAATTACTAAAAACAAAACCTGTATAGCAATAGCTGGAACACATGGCAAAACCACAACCACAAGTATTTTAGGACATCTATTAAAAGAATGCCAAGTAGAAGTTACTGCATTTTTAGGTGGAATTTCAGAAAATTATAATTCTAATCTTATTCTTAACGGCAATAAGGTTTTTGTAGTAGAAGCCGATGAGTTTGACCGTTCATTTTTAACACTATCTCCAGATTATGCCTGTATAACCTCTATGGATGCAGATCATTTAGATATTTATGGAGAGTCGGATGCTTTAGAAAAATCGTTTAGAGATTTTTCAAAAAAATTAAAACCAAACGGAAAACTATTTGTAAAAAAAGGCTTACCAATAAAAGGGATTACATACGCAATAGAAGAAGATGCAGATTACGTTGCTACAAACATAAAAATAGAAAACGGAGCTTATGTGTTTGATATTAAAACACCGAGTCAAAATATTGAAAATTTAAAATTTAACCTACCAGGTAGGCACAATTTGTCTAATGCATTAATTGCACTGGCAATGGCTGTAGAATTTGGTTGTTCTCCTTACATTCTTGTCAGCGCATTGGCATCGTATAAAGGTGTAAAACGCAGATTTACTTATCAAATTAAAACCGAAAAGTTAATTTTTATAGACGATTATGCGCATCATCCAGAAGAGATAAATGCAGTATATCAAGCCATGTGCGAGATGTATCCAAACCGAAAAGTATTAGTGATTTTTCAACCACATCTATATAGTAGAACACGAGATTTTGTAAATGAGTTTGCACAAAGCTTGTCACAATTCGATACAGTATTGCTACTTGATATTTATCCAGCTCGAGAATTACCAATAGCAGGTGTAACATCACAGTGGTTATTAAGTAAAATAAATAATATAAACAAGAAACTTATTTCTAAATCTGAAATCGTTTCAGAAATAAGAATAAACAATCCTCAAATTATCTTAACATTAGGAGCTGGAGATATTGGAGAAGAAGTAAAACATATTAAACAAGAATTAGACATTGCGAGTTAACTGGAATTATATAAAGGCATTGGTTTTATTGGTATTAGTAAGCCTTTTGTTTGCTTTTTCAACACTTCGAAATGCAGAACGAAATGTCACTAAAATTGATATAAATTTTTTAGGAGAAGACAACTTATTTATCACGTATGAAACGGTTAATAAATTGTTAATACAAAATGAACAAGACATTACAAACGTGGCTAAAGAAATTTTAGATTTGAATGAGTTAGAAATTGCCCTGAATTCTAATGTCATGATTAAAAAAGCACAAGTGTATCTTACTGTAAATGGTGAGGTTAGAGCAGATGTTGTTCAGCGTAAGCCTATAGCAAGAGTAAGCACAAATGCATTTTATTATATAGATGATGAAGGCTTATTTATGCCATTATCTAAAAATTATACAGCACGTGTGCCTTTAGTTACTGGTTATGTCGAAAAAAACAATTTGAAAACTATTTTTAAAATAGCAAATA
>CAYRVY010000329.1:0-3162 GCA_964427695.1 uncultured Flavobacteriaceae bacterium | reverse complement strand
CTATATGTTTGTTTTCGGGATTGTTTTTACTAAGTTTTGAAAATAAAAAAGAAGCAGTTTTTTTAATAAGTTCTGGAGTTTTCTCGTTTATTCTATTAATCGATGATTTTTTTATGTTTCATGATTACATATTATATTCTTTTAAATATTTTAAAATTAGTCAATTTATAACTTACACAATTTATGGCTTACTTTTAATATGGTACTGCATTAACTTTTACAAAATAATACTAAAATACAATTATATCATTCTAGCTCTTGCAATTATGTTTTTAGGACTATCTGTTATTACAGATCTAATACTTAATAGTAATGATAGTATAGTATATTTTATGGAGGACAGCTTAAAATTTGTTGGTATTTTTAGTTGGATGTTGTTTTTTACAACAACATCTTTTCAATTACTTTTCAAAAAAACACTCTTGCCTAAGTCTTAAATTTGCTTATTAAAATATTTTTAGTTCTCCAAACAAACTTATAAACCATAGGTAATGGATCTTTTATAGCAAATTTTATAGGTGTATTATTATAAATAAATTCTGTATTAAGCATAAAACGTTTATTTTTTTTTATACGCTTAATAACTCCTTTTAGACTTAAGTATTTTATATGCTTATAGCTTGGTTTTTGAAAATTTTCACTCAATGATGTAAGGCAATATAAATAAGGAAAGTTTACTCCTGCAATTAAAGAAGCATCTAAAGACACCCAAAACCTTGTGTTAACTTCAATAACTTTAAAAAGTTTATCATTCTCATCATATCTCAAATCTATATGTGCTACACCAGACCAATTAAGTGACTTCATTAGTTTTTCAATAATTTTATATAATTCTTTTTCATATAAAAATTGTATGCCTATTTGAGGTAAGAATTTGCTTTTTCCAAACATCGTTCCTTTTTGAATAGTAAAAGCTAATATCTCTCCATCTTTACACAAAACACTACAATCGATATCGTATCCTTTAATATAATCTTGCGCAAGATAGGTATAGTTAAATTTGCTTGTTTTTAAATACTGTTCTAGTTCCTGTTTGTTCTCAAATACATAAATGCCCATTCCGCCACCAAACCCTTCTAATGGTTTTATTATTATAGGAAACTCAACCAAGTTAATATCGTAACTTTTTTCAGGCTCTATAAGTACACTTTTTGGATATGGAATTTCGTTGCTTTCTAAATGTTTTATTAATAATCCCTTATTAATAGCTGTGTTAAAATTATCTAACGAAGGCAACACACCCAACTTATTATTAGATGAAAGCAGCTCTTTGTGTTTTATAATAGTTTTAATACCATCCTCAAATATTGGCATTATTACATCAATATTATACTTGTTGGTTTCTGTATTAATATTGTTAATCCAGTCTAAATCAGAATTAGTTTTTTTGTAATATGAAAATTTATGAACATGCCTAGAATAACGCATTGCAATATGCTTTTTATTCGACATTAAAAATATTTTAATCTCCGAAAATTGCGACAAACAGTTTACAACAAACATCACTAAATGGCTTTCACTATCGGGAATCAAAACAGATATTTCTTTTCTATTTTTCAAGAATCATATAAGTTTTATTTTCTGTATTTTTTTAAAATCATTGGCAAAAAAAACAAAGCTACACTCCAATATAATACCATAAATATGCTATGTAATATTATTCCATCAAATATAAAACGAACTCCAGTATCTAGAAAAAATAAAAAGAAATAAAATCCTGGGCTGTATAAAATTATATAGCGCAATGCTTTGTAATTATTTAACGTATCTCCTTCGATATTAACCTCTAACCAATATTCATTTTTTAACTCTATTGGCTTCCATTTTATTTGATTATTCAAATTAAATAATTGCAATATCTTTTTTAACCAACTAAAACCCTCATTAAAATACGCTTTAACATCTCCTTTAGGCCAATTAACAAAAATAAGCAGAAATAGTATTATCCCTTCAAAGAAATATCCAAATCTAAATGATGTAAAAGAATATAATACTGTATGAAATATAATTATTACCCAAAGAGCAATAACATGTTTTTTTCTAAAAAACATTAACAGAGCAATACTTAATTCCATTGCCATAGACGACCATGATAATAACTTTGCAAACCACAAATTTGGCAAATTATTTGATACCATAATAAACATTTCATTCTGTCGTGCATTTACTAACCAGTTGTACATAAACTGTCCACTCCACCAATCAATTTGAAAAACTTTATTTATTACAGCACCAAAATAAATTATACTTAATTGCATATACAATAGCCATGGGTCATGTTTTTTATTTGTAAGACCAGAAAGTAAAAACATACAACCACCAATAAATATATGATTTCTAAACAATGGTTTTGAAGCTAGTAAAGCAAGAATTATAGTAACACCTAAAATTATAGACATAAGTCTTACTTTAAAATTAAATATTAGTAATATTCCTGATAAAAGAAACGTAGCTCTTTGAAAGATTTTAAACGCGTCAGGAAACCGATTTAGTTCATCAAATTCCTTAATAAAAGGTATAAATGGATCATTAAGAGAATAGTAAAAGTCATTTACAAGTAATAATAAAAATACAAGTTTACACATTATTAGTAAATTAACATGCATACTAGTTCCTTCTGTTCGCCAAGGAATAAATAAAGAAGTACTGTTTTTCATAGTTATAATTTCCAGTTTTCTTCTTGATGTCTGTTGGTTGAATATTTTATAAACACTTCAGCATCTTCATGAAGTCCATATGTACGCTCATATTGTTCAATAATATTGAATACATTATCAATTGACCTAGGTTCCCACCCTTTTGCCTTATAGCGATAACGCTTTAGAATTTCAATTTCAGACAATTCGTTATTATTTATGGTTACTTGAATTTCCATATACGTATGTTGGTCAAAAGGAGCCCAACAAAAAAACCGCTCTGGTATAAATCGCGCATAAAATATTGATCCTATTTGTAAAAATAAAAAAACGGTTCCTATTATATAGTTTGCCTTCATGATTATAAATAAAGAGGTATAGGTTATAAATCTACAATTTATTTTAATATTAGTCATTAAATCCTATTTTTGTTCAAAACAAAATACACCATGATAACACACGATCAAATTAAAGATCTAAACACTCGCCTTGACAAACTAAGGCACTATCTTTGACATTGATGCCA
>CAYRVY010000328.1:0-3162 GCA_964427695.1 uncultured Flavobacteriaceae bacterium | reverse complement strand
AGTTTGCAATTGAAGTTGAAGGATATTAAAGGATAATGTAATGGCTGAAATTGAAATCACTAAACATTTTGCTTTATTAGAAGAGTTTGAAACCTCAAGTAAATTAATAAAACTTGGATTTGGCGAATTGCAAAATATAAATCTTGACAATGACTTTTATTTTTTACCTTTTCAATTACTTTCACAAGGTTTCGAAAGATTTATGAAATCGTATATATGTATTGCTTATTTTAATAAGTATAACAAATTTCCCAATTCAAAATATCTAAAAGATAATTTAGGACATGATTTAAAAAAATTACTAAATGAAATTTTGTGTAATTATTATAAAGATTATGAAAGGCCACAATTTAATTTAGACAAACGGTTTCTTGAAAAAAGTAAAAATTTAAAAGAATCGCTACATATATTATCTGAATTTGGAAAGCTTGCACGTTATCATAATTTTGACATTATTACTGGCAGTAAAAAAATTAGTATTAATACAGTTGAATTATGGACAAATTTTGAAAATAAAATTTCGCCAATAACAAAAAAGAATTTTAATAAATTAATGAATTTTGATTTGGATGGAGAAGTTTATAATGAAACAAATCAAAGAATTATAATCGTTTTTGAAAAGTTTATATCTGCATTATCACGACAATTTATTTTTGGCTGTGTAGGAGAAAAAGCCAAACAGTTGACAGCTTTCACTTGTTTTGATTTTGGTCTTTTATATGAAAAAGATTTTGGAGTTATAGATTATAGAAAAAACACAACAAGATTTAAAGAGACTCCCAAAAAAGTTCACAAAAGAACTTATTTAGATGAGCTAAATAGAAATTACAATCCTGATTATAAATCAAAGACTATAACCAAAGAGGAATATGAAGGAGATTGGCCTTTTTACGCTGATGAAGTTATAATTGAGTGTAGAAGTAAGCATTGGTGTATTGTTACTATTGACGGTTATGATTATGCTTTAAATGGTTCGGCAAGTGGAAGATATAAATTAGAATTTCCACGAGATGTAGGAATGTCTGTTTTAAGAAAAAGTGTTAATGATTTTATAGAAATGGCGAAAGAATTATAAGAACATAATTAACAGATTCCTGCTTTCGCAGGAAGTGAACATGAAAAAAAAAGATCCTTATGCAGCCTTACGATTTAAAGAATTCAACATCTTCTTATTAGTTCGTTTTGTGCTCGTTTTTGGCTGGTCAATGCAATTTATTGTTATTCAATGGGAAGTATATTCTCTCACAAAAGACCCATTATCTCTTGGGATTATTGGTTTAATGGAGATTATTCCTGCTTTGTCTATTGCATTATATGCTGGACATATTGTTGACCAGAAAGAAAAACGAGATTTATTAGCTATTTGTATTGCCGCTTTTTCACTCATTAGTTTAGGGTTGTTTTTACTCACTTGGCCAGAAATTGTTTCAGATTGGTCAACAAATAAAGTGCTATATTCTATTTATGCCTTGGTGTTTTTTGGAGGAATTTTACGTGCGTTTTTCGGTCCAACCATATTTTCTTTAGTTGCATTATTAGTGCCTAAAAAAGTGTATCCAAATGCTGCAACTTGGAACAGTTCTACTTGGCAAATGGCAACTGTTTTAGGACCTGCTTTTGCAGGATTTTCTATTCATTGGATAGGTGTACATTGGTCTTTATGCATCATCTTTGGATTAGTAATGTTGTCTTTAATTATCTTGTTTCAAATACCTAAACAACCAATATTAAATCCAAAAATTGGTGAACCTATCATGCAAAGCTTAAAAGAGGGCTTGAAATTTGTGTTTAAAACTAAAGTAATTCTTGGAGCAATAACTTTAGATATGGTTGCTGTACTTTTTGGTGGCGCAGTAGCTTTATTACCAATTTATGCGATGGATATTTTAAAAGTAGGATCTGAAGGTTTTGGTGTATTGCGAGCAGCTCCAGCTATTGGTGCGTTTATAACTATGTTGATTACTGCATATATTCCTATAAGTAAAAATGCTGGAATTAAATTGTTAGTAGCTATCTTCGGATTTGGCATTAGTATTATTGTGTTTGGAATATCTTCTATCTTTTGGATATCGGTTGTAGCATTATTTTTTAGTGGTGTAACAGATGGAGTTTCTATGGTAATTCGCCAAACCATTTTACAATTAAAAACTCCAGACCATATGAGAGGTCGTGTGGCGTCTGTTAATTCTATGTTTGTTGGATCCTCAAATGAACTTGGAGCTTTTGAAAGCGGCTTAACAGCAAAACTTATTGGAACAGTAGCATCTGTAGTTTTTGGAGGAACGATGACATTAATTACTGTTATTACCACAGGAATTGTAGCACCTTCAATTAGAAAATTAGATTTAACAAAAGATATTGAAGCACATGAAAAAGAGGATTAGTACTTTTTCAACTCAAAGGTTTTCCCATTAAAAACGCCATAAGTGAAATAAAATATCCAGTCACCAAGATTGATGTATTTTGAATTGCCATTTAAATCAATTTCTAAAGGAAGATGTCTGTGACCAAACACGAAGTAATCTCTATGTTTTTCTTTAAGTTTTTTCCTGCAGTATTTAGCTAACCATTCGTTTTCTTCTCCTAAAAACACAGCATCATCATCTCCAGAAATAAGTTTGTTTTTTACAGAAAGATATTGGGCAATTCGCATACCTAAATCTGGATGGAACCATTTAAACAACCATTTAAAAACAAAACTAGTAAATACTTTTTTCATTCGTTTATAGCCTTTATCTCCTGGACCAAGACCGTCTCCATGACCAATAAAAAAAGAGGTGTTATTAAAAGTATATTCTTGAGGCTTATGGTAGACAGGAATGTTTAGCTCTTCTTCAAAATAGCCATTCATCCACAGGTCATGGTTGCCAACAAAGTAATAAATTGGGATTCCAGAATCTGAGATTTCAGCAAGCTTTCCTAAAGTTCTTGTAAAGCCTTTTGGGACAACAGTTTTATATTCAAACCAAAAATCGAAAAGGTCTCCTAACAGAAAAATGGCTGCTGCATCATGCTTAATAACATCTAACCATGCGACGAATTTTTTTTCACGAGGAAAAGATTCTTCACGAGTTGGAGCTCCGAGATGATTGTCGGAAGCAAAATAAATTTTTTTTCCTTCAGGAATTTGCATGTGTAAATATAAATTAATTCCTGCGAAGG
>CAYRVY010000327.1:0-3166 GCA_964427695.1 uncultured Flavobacteriaceae bacterium | reverse complement strand
ATTAAAAAATCTAACCCAAGTTATTTTAACTTACACAGATTTTAGGATAGTGTCGAATAAAAACAAGAAAGGTAACACCTCCTTTACTCTGCTACTCTGTTTATCGGTTTCTTAATCTTTTCCACCACGGTTTTTTTGAGCTTTCTTCTGAATAGCCATATCCATAGCCATATCCATAGCCCTTTATTAAATCACTATCATTTAAAACTATAGCCATGTTTGGTAATCTTTTTTCGTTATACAGTTTTTTTGGAACTTCCAACATTCTTTTATCCAAGTAATTGGCTCTTATTACATACAAACACAAATCTGCATTCTGACTTAATAACAAGGTGTCTGTCACCATATTTACTGGAGATGTGTCAATAATTATATAATCGTAATTTTCTTTTCCATAAGCCAACACTTTTTCAAAACGACCATTCATTAATAATTCTGAAGGATTTGGAGGTACAATTCCTGATTGAATAATATCAAAATTGATGTCTTGAATATGTTCTATAATATCCTGAACATTTAAATTAGAATCTATTAAAAAACGAGATAAACCAGTATCTGTCAATGTAACATCTAAATATTCAGCAATCATTGGTTTCCGCATATCTGACCCAATTAATAACACTCTTTTGTTAGATAGCGCCAAAGCCATTGCTAAATTAATTGCTATAAATGTTTTGCCCTCATTTGGTATTGTAGAAGTGACATAAATGGTTTTTGATGATTCTTTTAAGCTATTAAGCATAAAGTTAACATTCGTTCTAAGCATCCTAAACGCTTCTGAAGCACTACCACTATCTGTGCCAGAAACCACCACTTTTTTATCTGTTTTAGTTTTTGGAATATCTCCCAAAAATGGTGCTTTTACTTCGGCTTCAACGTCTTTGCTGGTATGTACTTTATTATCTAATAAAAACAAGATGTAAATTACTATAAACGGAATAATTATCCCTAATAGAAATGCAATCAAGTATATGGTATTACGCTTTGGAAAAATGGGAATATTACTACCATCTGCTGTATCTATTACTTTAGCATTAGGTACTGTAACAGCTAACGAAATGGCATTTTCTTCTCGCTTTTCTAATAAATACAAATACAATGTTTCTATAATTTGTTGCTGACGCTGTATGTCTCTAAATTCCCGTTCCTGTTTTGGTACCGAGTAAATTCTAGTACGCAACCTATCCTCTTGATTTGTAGCATCATTCAAGGCAATATTTAAGGTTGATTTTAGATTTATTAAGCTTTGAGATATACTTGCTCTTAACTGCAAAAGCTGAGCCTCTAAATTAACAATTACCGGATTTTTTTTACCCGAACTTTTTAAAATGCGATTGCGCTCTAACAACAATTCGTTATAACGAAAACTATTTGAGCTTATATTACCATCTGTTAATCCTAAATTTGCAGGAATTAATTGTTCGGTATTGTTAGCAACATATTCTGTTACATAATCCGCTAGCCTTAGTTGGGTATTTAAATCAACAATTTTCTTGTCTAATTCGGTATTGCTTTCTAATATCAACGAGGCTTCTGAAGAAATATCGGTTAATTTATTGCTTGTCTTAAATTCCTCCACACCTTTATCTACATTTCTTAAATCTTTCTCAATAACTGTAAGCCGTTCATTAATAAATGCATTGGTATTATTCCCAATCAAGCTTTTATCTTCTACCGCATCTTTATTGTATTGCTGCACTAAATTATTTAAAATGTCTTCGGCTTTTAATTTAATTGGCGCTTTTAAACTCAACTCTATTAAACTCGATTTTTTAAACAACAATTCTATTTCAACATTATTTCTTAAACTTTCAACAACTGTTTTTAATGGTGAAATTTTAACTTTAATCTCTTCTCTTGCATTTCTAGCATTAATAGAGTTTATAATAGCAGGTGTAACTGTGATATCACCAAAATCGGTAACAATATTATTTCCAAATACATGTTCGGTGCGTTTAGTTCCATCACTATTTTTTAGTAAAAAATTAGTAGCTGAAATGGCCTGAATGCTAAACGTGGTATCACGTTTGTAAAAAATAGAATCTTTCGAAAAAAAGTTAATTTTAAACGGAATACTATTTTTATATATTTCAATTTCATTAACTCTACCTTTAGTATAATAGGTCGTATTTATCCCTAATTTTTTTACAACGTTCTCCATTAAACTGCGTGACTTTAATAACCCAATCTCATTATCTATCAATTTTTTTCCGTCACCAAATAATCCTAAATCTTCAAATGCTGAAAGTTCTGAAGGCAGCCCTCCACTATTTTCATCATCAATTAAAATAGTGGTTGTAACCTCATATTGGTTGGGCGTATATCTTAAAAATATAAATGCCCCTAATAAGGTAATTATCACACCAAAAAGAAACCATTCCCAATGGACTAAATACTTATCAAGTTCTTCCCGAAAATTAACGGTTTCTTCATCAATGTATATAAAATCTAAAGGACTTTTTTCCTGCATAATGGGTAATTTTTATCGTATTATAAGTGCTATTAATGCAATTAATATGGATGCTGATGAGACGAGAACACCTGTATTGGCACCAACGGCAGATGCGTTTACTTTAGTTTTATTTGGCGCTACATAAATCACATCGTTTTGGGCTAAATAATAATAAGGTGAATTAAATAGCTCTTTATTGGTTAAATCTATAGTTACAAAATCTCTTTTACCTTCTAGTTCTCTAACCAACATCACAGATTCTCTTTTTCCGTGTATGGTTAGATCGCCAGCTAAACTAATAGCATCTATAATAGAAATACGCTCGTTCTCAACAACATAGGCTCCAGGTTTATTGACCTCACCCAATACCGAAACTTTAAAATTTACCAACCTAATATTTATAATGGGATCTTTAATATAATCAACTAACACTTTCGTTAACTTATCTGCAATCTGTTTTGTGGTTAAACCTCCTACTTTTAAGTTTCCTATTACTGGAAATTGAATATCACCATCAATATTTACCAAATAGGTTAAGGGTTTTGAATTAGAGAATCTCTCACTAATAATTGGTGTTTCATATAAATTAAACGGGATAGCTGCTTCTGCTTCAATTGCCGATACATTAATGACTAAAATATCTCCAAACTGAATTTGTGGTTCAAAATTCATTAGAGTATCATTTACAACCTGCCCTTCAATATCTTGAAAATA
>CAYRVY010000326.1:0-3168 GCA_964427695.1 uncultured Flavobacteriaceae bacterium | reverse complement strand
AAATAAATTATATAGACAATACTCATGTAAATAATACTTTAAGTCAAGTAACTTTTAAAATCGCTTGTGATGTAATTAATCCATTATATGGTAAAAATGGAGCTACTTTTATTTATGCTAAACAAAAAGGAGCATCACAAGAGGACATAGAATTATTAGATAAAGGACTTAAGGATTTTTCAATTATAATAGATTCTCATTTTAAGATAGAGAGCCAAAGTATTTTAGGTGCTGGCGCAGCAGGAGGAATGGGAATTGGAACAAAGGTATTTTTGAAAGGTGAGTTAATTTCTGGAATAGAATTAATTAAGGAACTCGCTCAATTTGATTTAAAGATTAAAGATGCCGATTGGATTATTACAGGAGAAGGAAAGTTGGACTCACAAACCTTATCAGGTAAAACGATTAAAGGAGTAATTGAATCAGCAATACAACAAAATATTAAAGTGGCTGCATTTTGTGGGAAAGTAGAATTAAATAAAGACACTTTAAAAGAGAATGGGATTTCCTTTATAGATGAGGTATTAAGTAAGGCTAGCAGTTTTGATGACGCAATGAAAAACAGTTACGATTACATTTCAAAAATGGCAAGTGATTTTGTCAAAAAAATTAAAGATTAGACAAAAAGGATTACTTAAATTTATTCTTATCAGGATTCAATAAAATAGCATATATCTGAATGCCAAAACCAATAAGAACTAAAGTAGGTGCTATACGTATGCGTCTAAAATTAAAAATTTCCAGGCTAAAAATACTGGGATCATTACTTCCACCTCCGGACATTAAGATAAACCCTAAAGCAATAAACCCTAAGCCTATAAACATCCATTTATAATTCTTCTTCCCAAATATAAAATTAGATTTAGAATCTTGTTTTCGTTTTTGTTCTCCCATAATTATATTAATTTTTCATATTAAGAAATCTGTTTACTTTTACCTAACACCAACACCTAATAATACAAATCGTCTGTTTTTAAATTTAAAAAGCGTTGCGTTGCAAAATAAGTGCTAATCCATGTAATGACAATGCCTAAAACAAAAATGCCAACAAATAAGGCTGCAATTAAAACAGGATTGTTTAAGAGTCCTAACTCTGGAAAGGTTTTGTTAACATAATAAAACACTATTGCCATTCCTATTAAAGCTAAAACAGAGCCAATAATGCCAAGTCTAACACTTTTCCAAATAAATGGACGCCTTATAAATTGTTTGGTAGCACCAACCATTTGCATCGTTTTTATAATAAATCGTTTAGAATATACAGCTAAACGAATAGAGCTGTTAATTAATAATACTGCCATTAATGAAAACAATACACTAATAATAATAACCCAAAAGCTTATGCGCTTCACATTGCTATTCATAATCGAAACCAGGTCTTTGTCATAACTCACATCTTCAACAAATTTCTTGTTTAAAGTTACTTGAGAAATACTATCTAAATGATGTGCTGTAACAAATTCGGCTTTTAAATTAACATCAATAGAGTTTTGCAATGGATTGTAACCAACATCATCTAAAAAATCTTCACCATACTCGCCTTTCATAAAATCGGCTGCGTCTTCTTTCGATACATATTTGGTAGATTTTACGTAACTCGACAATGCCAAACTTTTTTCCAATTGATTAATTTCAACCTTTTTTGCAGAATCGTTTAAATAAATGGTCATCACGACACGCTCTTTAAAATTATCGGAAATGGTTTTAGCATTTAAAACTAACATACCTAATAATCCTAATAAGAACAACACCAAAGCAATACTTATTACTACAGAAAAGTATGAAGATATCAATCTTCTTTTCTGGTGTTTTTCAAAAGATAAACTCATAATTATTTAGTTAATGGTGTAAAAATAATAAAGTAATTCTGTTTGTATAGAGTTTACAACGTTTAAACTTTTAACATTGTTATATTAACCTTAAATTTGCCACTTTAATATTTGATTGTTGCGAAGTTTCCCATAGTTTATTGGGAAAAACTGTTGAAATGCAGAATATAAAAATCAAACCGTTAAGAATTCCCGAAACCTTGGAGGGAATTTAGGTTTTATTTTTTATTTTTAATCTGCCTAGTAAGATTGAAAAATTCCTCATTTCAACTTGACTTTTTTGATTCGTTTTTGTGTCAAGACAAAAATGAATAGAGAAATAAAAACAAGTTTTACTAAATGAGATACCTGCTTTCGCAGGCATAATTATGAAATACCATTTTAACGACATTGAAGCCAAATGGCAAAAGTATTGGGCAAAACACCAAACGTTTAAAGCGACCAATCCCTCTTCCTTTGGAGGAGGTCAGGAGGAGGCTAAACCTAAATACTATGTGTTGGATATGTTCCCTTATCCAAGTGGTGCAGGTTTACATGTTGGTCACCCATTAGGTTATATAGCTTCCGATATTTATGCACGTTACAAACGCCATAAAGGGTTTAATGTTTTGCATCCCCAAGGTTACGATAGTTTTGGTTTACCTGCCGAACAGTATGCGATTCAAACAGGTCAACATCCAGCAATTACTACCAAAGAGAATATTAAAACCTACAGAAGACAACTCGATCAAATCGGATTTTCTTATGATTGGTCTCGGGAAATTAGAACAAGTGATCCTAATTATTACAAGTGGACACAATGGGTTTTTATTCAATTATTTGAATCATACTATTGTAAAGATGCTGATAAAGCAAGACCAATAAGTGAATTGGTTGAGGTTTTTAAAGCTGAAGGGAATGCTCGTATTAATGCTGTTAGCGATGATGAGGTTAAAGTGTTTTCTGCTGATAAATGGAATAGCTTTTCTTCTAAAAAACAACAAGAAATATTGCTTAAATACAGATTGACCTATTTAGCTGAATCTGAAGTAAACTGGTGTCCTGCTCTTGGAACAGTATTGGCAAATGATGAAATAGTAAACGGCGTTTCCGAACGTGGAGGTCATCCTGTAATAAGGAAAAAAATGACACAATGGAGTATGCGTATTTCTGCTTATGCCGAACGTTTATTGCAAGGGTTGGAAACTATAGATTGGCCAGATTCGTTAAAGGAAAGTCAACGTAACTGGATAGGAAAATCGGTTGGAGCCGAAGTGCAATTCAGAATTCAGAATTCAGAATTCAGAATTAATGTATTTACAACACGTCCAGACACTATTTTCGGAGCAAGTTTTATAAC
>CAYRVY010000325.1:0-3172 GCA_964427695.1 uncultured Flavobacteriaceae bacterium | reverse complement strand
TGAACTGGTACAACTATTTCGTTATCATTACCATTTACTTTTCCAACCCAAGTTGCCCAAGAATTTACCCAAGTATTTCCACTTTTTGTAATTACCATTTCTGTGTAAATAGAATCTCTAAATTTATAAGAAGAGAAATCTCCTCTACCTTCTTTGTTTTCGGCAATTAATTCGTCTATAGATATGGCATTAACAGTATTTCGTCTAACTTTTGCAGTATCATTATACATCGCTCTTAATTCATCATAGTTTCCAGCTTCAATATGCTTATAAAGTTGTTTAACAGTTTCAATTTCGGTAGATTCGTCAAAATACCGTTGTTCTGTTTGTTGGCATGAGGCAAATAGGACAACTGTTAATCCTAATAAAAATATTTTTTTCATAAATTAAGTTTTAGTTAATTAGTATTAATTTTCAAACATATTTTAAATTAAAGACATTATTAGGTTTAGAGCAAAACCAAAACTGGCAAATTAGAGAAAAAGGTAAAAAAGGGGTTTTAAAAGCTCTAAAGTACTAAAAAAAAAGGGATTAAAAAAAACAACATTAAAAGATTAAACTTGCTCCTTTTTAAAAAAGCTAAATACATTGCCTCCATAGTGTTTGGAGTAACTAAAATATTCGAGATGAGATAAGCTGGTATGTTTGGAATGTTCCACAATTAATAGCCCATTATCTTCTACCAAATTATTTTGAAAAATGAGCATTGGGATTCTTGAAAATTGTTCATCGGTAAACTCATATGGTGGATCTGCAAAAACAACAGTTGCTTTTAGCCTTGTTTTTTCTAAAAATTTAAACACATTACTTTTAACGGTTTGAATGTCCATTCCAAAATTTTCAGCAGTTTTATTAATAAACTTTATACAACCAAAATCTTGATCTACTGCAATTATTTGTTTTGTTCCTCTTGATGCAAATTCATAGCTTATGCTTCCTGTACCTGCAAACAAGTCTATTACAGAAATCTCATCAAAATAAAAAGAGTTGTTTAAAATATTAAACAAAGCTTCTTTTGCCTTATCTGTTGTAGGACGAACTGGCAGTTTTTTTGGTGCTGTAAGTCGTCTGCCTTTAAATGTTCCTGAGATTATTCGCATTTAAAAACTATTTAAAATGATGAAGTTATTAAACAAATCAGATTTTAGTTCTTCAGTTGAAGAGAAGCTAAATTCGGGAATATATATTTCAGTATTTCTAACATAGTTAAACGCTATTTTGTATAATTCGTTTTCCATATTTATATCTCCAATTAAAAAAAGTTGAAATTCTTCTGGATTAAGGTCAAGTTGTTCTGCAGTAAAAAGGATATAGTAAATAAAATCTTCTACTGTGCTATATTCAAACGTATTATAGAGCTTTAATTGGTTATTTTCTACAACAACAATTTCAAAATGAGATTTACAGACGTTTGCATACATTTTAGTTGAAGAAGAATTTTTTTCAAGAGCTAAAACAGTTTCTATTAAAATAGTTGAAAAGTGCTTGTATTCGAAAGTTCCAAAACGATCATATATATAATTATTAATATTAACATATGGCACATAAACATTAATACTATCGTTTGCTAAAACAGTATCATAAGTGATATAATCTGTCTTTAAAATTTTTGAGTTGAACTTTAAGTAATCTGCTAAATGCTCTTTATTAAACAAAGGTTTTGGAACCAGAGTAGATAATTCATTTTCATGAATTACAGTAACCGTTTTAAACTCTTGCTGCAATTCTTTTTCTGAATTAAAATAACGCACAAGTTTATCTAATACAGCACTAGGGTTTAATTTTTTTTCAAATTCAATATGCTTATGAAAAGAAAAAGAATTTGTGTGTGTATTTAAAAGATAAAAAGAAAGTCCACTCAAGCTAACCTGAATGGACAATTCAATATATGCGTTAGTATCTATTTTATTGTTCGCTTGAATAATTTTTTGGCCAGTTTCCATTCGTGTTTACTTGTTGCATTGATCCAACTTTTATGGCATTACCATTTACTGCTTCAACCGATAATACCAGATTTTCTTGAAGAATCAAGTCTTTATCCTGATCAAATAATATATATTTTTTCAGTGCTTTAGCTTCAAATACTGCGATTTGATATCCGCTTTGCTCAATAAAACCTGCTTGCAATTCAAATTTTGTACCTTCTTTACCAACAGGAATATTCATCATGGTTTTATATCGTGTGTCAATTCCAAATAAAGAATCTTTTACTGGAACAAAACCTAAAGTATCTATAATTATAATATCCATAGTAGTTTCAACACCTCCATAACGTCTTGTAGCTTCTACATCTATAATAGTTGAGTCACGACGTTGTGTAATGGTAAATTGGGCTGTATCAATAAACTTGACCAAATCATCCCAGTTGCCTTGAAATTTTCCAGTAACAGTTCTATGTGCTAATTGAGAATCTCTAATGTCTTTTAAAGATTCGATAACAACTTTATAACGCTCTTCTTTTAGCTTGTTAAATTTAATTTCTCCATAAACAGACATAATAGTTATGTAGCCAAGGTATCCTATAACTACCCAAAGAGTAAGCAAAATAACTGGTTTTAATTTTTTTGGAACATGTTTATCGATTGCCCAAACGATACCAACTGTAAGTGCAATTACAACAATTGCCGAAATAATTAATGTGAACATAGTAAGTTTATTAAAAATTTATTTAATGGTCTAACGCAAATCTACAATTTTTTTTTATTCACGAAAGTTATTGTTAGTAAAAATCATTTTTATCTTTGATAAATTTATATTTTGTAATCAAATTAAATGAATTCATCAGAGTTTTATTCTTTAGTAAAAAATCAGTTCCCTTTTGAGCCTACACTTAAGCAAGATGTAGTATTGCAGCAGCTTTCAGAATTCATTTTTGATAATAACCCAAATACTATCTATGTGCTTAAAGGATATGCAGGAACAGGTAAAACAACGATTATAGGAACAATAGTCACAAATTTATGGAAAGCCAAAAAGAGCGCTGTGTTAATGGCTCCAACTGGTAGAGCTGCAAAAGTGATTTCTAGTTATTCAGGAAGAGAAGCGTTTACCATTCATAAAAAAATATATTTCCCAAAAAAAGAAAAAAGTGGCGCAGTAAAATTTGTGCTACAACCAAATAAGCATAAAAAAACTATTTTTATTGTTGATGAAGCATCTATGATTCCAGATA
>CAYRVY010000324.1:0-3183 GCA_964427695.1 uncultured Flavobacteriaceae bacterium | reverse complement strand
TCTTCTGCTTTTGTTTATATATGGTATCATCCAAAAGTAGGCTTATGGTTTGGCGCAACACCAGAAACCTTATTAAAAGTTGAAGGCAAGCGTTTTTCTACAATGGCATTAGCTGGAACACAAACCTATAAAGGTACATTAGATGTAAATTGGAATGAGAAAGAAGAAGAAGAGCAGCAAATAGTTACAGATTTTATAGTAAACAGTTTGCAGTCTTCAGTAAGTAGTTTAAATGTAAACGAAGTTGAAACTATAAAAGCTGGTAATTTACTGCATTTGCAAACACAAATATCTGGAATTTTAAATTTTAAATTTTTGAGTTTTGAACGTTTGCTTCGCAAACTTTCGCCAACTCCTGCTGTTTGTGGTTTTCCGAAAGATGCAGCTAAACAATTTATACTGGATAATGAAAATTATAATCGTGAGTTTTATACTGGATTTTTGGGCGAATTAAGCACTCATAATTCAGAATTGTTTGTCAATTTACGATGTATGCAGCTCAAAAATAATGAAGCGATTTTATATGTTGGAGGTGGAATTACTAAAGATTCAGTTCCTGAAAAAGAGTGGGAAGAAACCCTTAATAAAGCTGAAATAATAAAAAAAGTTTTGTCAGGTTGAGCCTTTCGACTAGGTTTATGCTGAACGTGGTCCAAGCAGTCTAGATAAACTCAAGTCGAAACCTAATTTTATTACTACATTTGAATAACTCAATTAATTTGATGATACTACCAAAACATCCTCTTGCACAAACTATTATTCAGCTTTGTAAATCTAAAAATATAAAGCACATTGTCATTTCTCCAGGAAGCAGAAATGCACCTTTAACCATTGGTTTTGCAAATCACGATTATTTTGAATGTTATAGCATTTTAGATGAACGCTCTGCAGCATTTTTTGCTTTGGGAATTGCACAACAATTACGTGAGCCTGTTGTTTTAGTATGTACATCTGGAAGTGCATTATTAAATTATTATCCAGCTATTGCCGAAGCGTTTTATAGCGATATTCCTTTAGTGGTTTTATCGGCAGATAGACCAAAACATTTAATCGGAATTGGTGATGGACAAACCATAAATCAGGATAATGTTTTTGTAAATCATATTTTATATTCGGCAAATTTAACGACAGGCAATCCTGAGCAAGATGAAATTGAAATTCATGATGCTTTAAATACTTCCATTATTAAAAAAGGGCCAGTACACCTTAATGTTCGTTTTAAAGAACCTCTTTATGAAACTATAGATGATTTCTCAGTTTCTTTAATGTCGATAGAAAAGAGCATCAATGTTGAGTTTTCAGATTTAGAAGATATTGACCAATACATTTCAATTTGGAACAATGCCAAGCGAAAAATGGTTTTAGTTGGTGTGAATTATCCCAACCAAATTGAGCAGGAATATTTAGATGTTTTAGCTAATGATAGCAGTGTTATTGTATTTACAGAAGCGACATCTAATTTACATCATGATAAGTTTTTTTCGAGTATAGATAAAATTATTGCACCATTAAAAGAAGAGGAATTTAAAGCATTACAACCTGAAGTTCTACTCACATTTGGAGGCATGGTAGTTTCAAAAAAAATAAAAGCATTTTTGCGCGAGTATCAACCAAAACACCATTGGCACATTGATGAGAAAAAAGCCAATGATACTTTCTTTTGTTTAAACAAACATTTTAAAGCTTCTGTTAATGAGGTTTTTAAATTTCTTCTAAAAAATGGCAACCAAGCAACAAGTGAATATCAAAGTTATTGGCAAAGTGTAAAACAAATTAGATCAAAAAATCATCAAGAATATTTACAAGAGGTTTCATTTAGCGATTTAAAAATTTTCGATATTATTTTAAAAAGCATACCAAATCATAATATGCTTCAATTAGGAAATAGTTCAGCCATACGTTACACACAATTATTCGACATAAGCAAAACGCTAAACGTATTTTGTAATAGAGGTACAAGTGGTATAGATGGAAGCACATCTACAGCTATTGGAGCTGCTTCAGTTACAGATAAGCAAACCACTTTTATTACTGGAGATTTGAGTTTCTTTTACGATAGCAATGCACTTTGGAGTAATTACATTCCAGATAATTTCAGAATCATTGTAGTTAATAATGGAGGTGGAGGAATTTTTAGAATTCTTCCAGGTAATAAAAACACAAAGAATTTTGATACTTATTTTGAAACTAAACATAGTCTTACAGCAAAACAGTTATGTAATATGTATGGTTTTAAATATTCTTCAGCTTCAAACCAAGAAGAGTTAAACGCAATAATATCTTTATTTTATTCAGAAAGTAATCAGCCAAAACTTCTCGAAATTTTTACTCCAAGAACAGTTAATGATGAAGTATTATTGAATTATTTTAAGAGTATTTGATATTGATAAGTGCCTAAAGTTATAAGTGTCTAAAGTTTTTAAGTAAAAAAGACAATAAATTATATGTTTTAATTAAAGAGTCATGAAAAATAGTGCTAAAATTTATTATTAAGCTATTAATAAAGACACTTTAAAAACTTTTTACTTAAGGCACTTTAAGTACTTTATATGCCTACATTTGCAGCATGATACACATAGGTGAATACAATACGCTAACCATACTTCGCGAAAAAGAACCTGGATTATTTTTATGCGATGAAGAAGATAACGAAGTGTTATTGCCAAATAGATATGTTCCGGCAGCATTTAAAATTTGGGATAAGTTAGAAGTCTTTGTTTATTTAGATAACGAAGAACGCCTTGTTGCTGTAACTGACAAACCTTATATTACAAAAGGAGAATTTGCAGTTTTACGTTGTAATCAAGTGACTGAACATGGTGCTTTTTTAGATTGGGGAATGGTAAAAGAATTGTTTTGTCCGTTTAAAGAACAAGCCTTTAAAATGAAGAAAGGCGGTTGGTATTTGGTATATTGTTATCTGGATGAAAAAACGGAAAGGTTAGTAGCATCAAGTAAGACCAACACCTTTTTAAGTAACCAAGAACTTACTGTTGAGGAGTTTGAAGAAGTCGATATAATTGTTTCTCATCCTTCAGAAATAGGAATGAATGTTATTGTAAATAAAAAACATTCAGGTTTAATTTTTAACGACAATATTTTTCAGGATTTAAGTGTCGGAGACAAATTAAAAGGCATTGTAAAAAAAATTAGAAAAGACAATAAATTAGATATTGCTTTAGG
>CAYRVY010000323.1:0-3187 GCA_964427695.1 uncultured Flavobacteriaceae bacterium | reverse complement strand
TGAAATACAACCCTGTTATTACTATTAAATTCAATAGTTGGCATTGGTATTTTAATAACATTAATTATCGAAAAAATCGTTTTTAACAGATTAGATTCTGTTCTAATTCTTGTTAAATTTACATCAAAACTTATATAATATTGCCTAATTCTGTTTTGATTTGTAAACAAATTATCAACAATTTCGTTAGTTCCTGATACCATTCCGTCTGCACCATAGCCTATTGCGAGGTTTAACCACTTTGGTAGCTTACTGTCTTTAATAAAGGAATTTAAATTTGCGCTTAACCAATAGGTCTGCCCATTATAATCTTTTAAAATTTCCTGTAACAGGTTCTCGCCAAGTATGTCTGGTCGTTGTTTTGCGTATTTAGTTCTATGGAAGGAGTATTTTAAAACTATACGTTGTTCTTTCCATAATAATTCTTGACCTATATACAATCCTGTTCCTGCTGCATTAGCTGCAATATCTGACCAAGAAAATCCCCATTCTTTAGAATATCCATCAAAAATTTCGACAGCAGTTAAAAATGTAAATCCTAAAGTAGAACCGTAAATAAGTTGATTTTTTTTACTTACTCCGCTCCAATTTAAAATATCTGCTCCTGCTTTTCCTAGTTGATAAGCAGAAAATACATGTCCAAATTTATCCATTTGTAACCACTCATTGCTATCATCTATGGTATGGAATTTAGATCGCGGAAAATCGTTATACCAAAGTTTGTTTAATCCAATTAATGTTAATGTAGCTAAAGATGTTTCAGTAATAATAACTGCATTACGTCTTGAAATGTTTAAAGTATCACTTGGTTTAAAAAAATTGTTTTTATCAATTTGCCCAAAAGAAGATGTTCCTAATAATATAAAAAGAAGAAGATATTTTAATTGGTAATTCAAACCTATTTATTTATGCCTTGACTTGATAAATATCTCTGATATGCTCTGGCATTTTGGTTGTGTTGTGTTAACGTTTTAGCAAATTTATGAAAGCCTGGTTTTTGAGCATCTGCAGCAAAATAAAAATAATTATGCTTTTCGTAATTTAAAACAGCCTCAATAGCTGAAATATCAGGCATTGAAATTAAACCTGGAGGCAATCCTGCGTTTCTATATGTATTATATGGCGAATCAATATTTTTATGCTTATTTAAAACACGTCTTATTATTGTGTTTTTATATTTAGGCAGTTGATATGCAGCAAATTTTAAAGTTGGATCTGCTTGCAAAGGCCAATTATTATTTAATCGGTTTATATAAACACCTGCAATTTTTGCTTGTTCGCTTTTTTGTTTGGATTCTTCATAAACTATAGAAGACAAGGTCATAACTTGTTCTTGACTTAAACCTATAGCTTTGGCTTTGTTTAATCTAGATTCATTCCAGAAGTTATCGTATTCTTTTAGCATTCTTGTTCTAAATTCTTTGGCCGAAGTATTCCAAAACAACTCATAACTATTAGGTAAATACATGCCTAAAGCTGTTGCTTTTGTAAAATTGTTTCGATTGTAAAATGATGTGTCATACATCATGCTTACAATTGAAGCGCTATCTGCTTCAATTTGAACAGCTACTCTTCCAGCTAATTGCTCCAATGAATTTTGATTATTAAAGGAAAGACGTATTGGAATATTATTACTTCTAATAGAATTAATAATATCGTTATTATTCATGTCCTTTTTAATGCGAAATCTACCAGCTTTTACATTAATAGGATATTTTTTTCTTGTAGCAAGTGCATCAAACGTACTAATGTCTTTTAATAATGGTATTAAATCTTCTCTTACTTCATTGTAATCTGAATTTGATGAAATATAGATATAGGCTTCCTTATTATTAAATGCTGTATTTGGTGCAAGCATGGCTAAATAAATATAATAAGCAAAATAGCCTACAACTATCAATCCTATCATTGCTACTGCAAATAGTATTTTTTTAAAGTACATTTGTATTTATAAGTTGAAATAAATATTCATTTTTATAGGCTCCATCAACCAGATTCCAGTCTTCTTTTAATCCTATTTTTTTAAACCCTTGATTGATAAAAAGATTGATACTAGACGTATTCTCTTCAGAAATACTACAATACAACTGATGCAAATACAAATGATTAAAACAATAATCGGTTAATAATTTAAGTGCTTCAGAAGCAAATCCATGTTTTCTATCTTTGGTTTCTTTTATTAAAATCCCTATTCCAGCACGATTGTTTTTAAAGTCGAATTCAAAAACATCTATCATACCTAAAGCCTGATCTTTATAATTAGAAATAACTAATCGCAACTGCTTAACTTCATAAATATCTTTATGAGCATTATCTAAATATTGCTTAATTAAAAATTTTGAGTATGGCGTTTGAGTACTGCTAATTTCCCAAAAACTTTCATCGTTTTCAATAGTATGAATAAACTCAAGGTCTTCTGGCTCAAGTGCTCTTAAGTAAATATATTTACCTTTTAAAGTTACCATTTTACCTCTCCTTTATACACTTGTGTTACAGAACCTATTAGCCAAATATTAACATAAGAATTTCCTTGTTTTTTAAAAGACACTTTTAAATTGCCTCCTTTAGTATTTAATGTTATAAGATTCTTTTCGGTTTCTCCAATATAGTGCATTGCAAGAGCAACAGCAGTAACTCCAGTACCACAAGAAAGCGTTTCGTTTTCAACACCTCTTTCATAAGTTCTTACAAAAAACGTTTCATCATTAACTTTCTCAACAAAATTTACATTAACACCTTCTTCTTTATACCTTTTACTATAACGAATTTTTGCGCCTTCCTGTTTTATATCTAAAGTTTCAATTTCCTGACTTAATTTTATATAATGAGGAGAGCCTGTATCCAAAAAGAGATGTCCATTATAATCTTGAATGTTGGATACATCTTGCATTTGCAGTTTGATTAATTCTCCTTCAACAACCGCATGATGAATACCATCTATAGCTCCAAAAGTTGCTTTTATATCAATAATACCTAAATAGTTTGCAAAATATGTTATGCAGCGTCCACCATTTCCACACATTGAACTTTCATTTCCATCAGCATTAAAATACAGCATTTTAAAATCTAAATCATCGTGATTTTCAAGTAATATTAATCCATCAGCACCAATACCAAAACGCCTGTCACACAAATTTGCTATGAGATTGGCGTTCGCTTTGTCGAATTGATTTTGCCGATTATCAAT
>CAYRVY010000322.1:0-3188 GCA_964427695.1 uncultured Flavobacteriaceae bacterium | reverse complement strand
GGGAGTATTTGTTTTTATAATTGAGATTACACATACCCGAGAATAATATGCTTGATCTACGCAAGCTTAAAACTAAAACTGTATTAATTATTACTTTTGCGCCTGTAGTAGTTATCGCAATGATAACTATCGGGGTTAGCAAGTTGGATCCAATGTACATGACATCTAATGTCAAAGTCGCAAAAATAACTAAAATGGTGTTTTTAGTAGGTAAATCTGGTGCTAAAGTAGAAGTTTATGTGAAAACTAACGAAGGGCACACGTACAGATTTGTACGATCTTCTTTTTATAAGGGGCGTGTAGGGAGCAAGGTGAATTTAAGATTATATCAGCGTAAAATTACGGGTTTGCAAGCATATAGGCTGGAAAAATATGACGAACAAAGTGCTGTAGGTGAGAATTCAGAAAAAAGAAATACGCGCATATTGAAGGACGATGATTTTGACTTTTCTATTGATCGCTTTATGTTGCAATAAAGTGAGTAATAAAGAAAGTAAAGAAGACATCTAGGTTTAGCAAGCAACAAAATTTAAAATAATCTCCTAATGTCACTGTTTACTTTCGGTGGGGTTTTGTCTTGATTGTTAATCTTTTGGTTACTTGTGCCCCAGAGGGTATAAAGTCCGGTATCCAGAAAGCCAGTAAAAACCCCCAGCTTAGCTTACACGGACACCCACTTTAGTAAATCCCATAAATTACCTATGAATCATAGGGTTGGCGTGAGTTTTGTCGGGCTTGTTTTTATTACTTTGCATGGCTGTCCTGTTAGCAGGCAATGAACCTGTAAGAGGGAATCCTTTAAGGCTTCGTAAGCAGTCTAAAAATGAAATACAAAGGGAGCGTGAGTTATTAGAACAATTGATAAAAAACGCAACTGGAAGAAATCCTTTAGAGGATAAAACGGGGCCAAATGATCCATTAGATGTAGTATTACCAAGTGTAATCGATAGGCTCAACGATTTACTTAAACGAAAAAATAAGGTGCTAGGTGGCCAATGTAGATAATATTTTTTATTGCGGGTTTATCAAGTGCAACTTGTGGGGGGGCGGAGTGAATCAATCCAATAAACAAGTGAGAAGTATTTAATGTTCCGTATAATTTTAATTATCATCGGAGGAATATTACTTTTTGTTGGGGGAGGGAAGTATTTACATTCAGAGGGAATGTTAGATTGGAATTATACTAGCGGAACTGTCGAATTTATTGACATCGACCCTGCGGAAGGGACATTTAATTATGGGAAAAATTTTAACCCTATTGTGCGATATAGCTATGATGTAAATGAAAAAAAATATGAAGGGAAATTTAATATTGTTGGATTGAGGAATTGGGCCGATTATCAAATAATTGATATGTTAGATGGCTATAAAAAAGGGGGGATAGTCAAAGTGTATTATGATCCAAAAGACCCGCAACATTCAGTATTGGAACGAGAAGTTTCGTATTCACAAGCGAAATATCAAGCATGTTTTTTTATATTATTAGGGTTTTTTATTGTTATTATTGGGTTTTTAAGTGATGTGATTATTCCTGCTATCTTGAAGTTAATTTATGATTGGCCGAATAAGTGAGGCTGTAATCTTTTCTGTGTAATTGCCTATCATTAACCCCTCATAGGGAAAGGATAGATAACAATGAAAAAGAAGACCTCCAGCTTACACGGACACCCATTTTGGTAAATCCCATAAATTACCTATGAATCATAGGGTTGGCGTGAGTTTTGTCGGGTTTGTTTTTATTACTTTGCATGGCTGTCCTGTTAGCAGTTAAATTCTTTATGCTATACAAAGGAACGAATATGAAAATAATGTGCAGTGTTGTATTGATGTCTTTCTACTTAGTTATAAACGGCAGTTATGCTGCAGGTATTGCAGACAACATTACTGTCTACCAAGTTCGTATCGATCAGTCTGGAATGGGTTACATTTGGTTTACATCACCATTGACTGGTATTCCTGCTTCATGCGCATCTTCGCATCCGAGCCAATTATCGTTTGATACAAATACTGCCGGAGGTAAAGCTATTTTAAGTTTGGCATTATCTGCAAAGGTAAGTGGGAAACGTATTTATGCAAAAGGCACTGATAGCTGTGAAGGCTATAATGTAGTTGAACGCCTGAGTACGGGTTACTTAAAAGATTAACAATTAAATGCGTATGAACTTAAAAAGATAACAGGTAAACTGGGTACACACGCTAAATACCCTTGCTAAAATACATTGACTGCTACTTGTAAGAGCATTATTAACAGTATTTTCTTGTCTATCATTAAAAGATAAACGGTAAATGTGTTGTTATGACAATGTTCTATTCTGTCGATGCTTGGGCAGCCCAGTAAATTTAATATTTCTTAAGGAGTAACTAATGAATAAATATTTTTTTATTCTAACTGTACTTATTAGTAGTCTCACTTTTGCTAGTGAACCTATAGAAGGTAAAGTACTTGAGTTAGCTGTCAATTCTCTTGTTACTAATGGAGCATTAATTGGTACAGGTCAAGTTTTTAACTCAGCGTGCAGGTCTGGCGGTGATCAATCAGTTAAATATTTTGTAATCGATTTTTCAGAACCTGGAATGAAGGAAGCCTACTCACTTGCTTTGGCAGCATATATGTCAGAAAAAGAAGTAAGAATGATAGGCTCTCCCTTGAGTTGTTATGGCCAATTTGAGAAACTAAAAAGTATTTCATTTAAAAAATTATAATAAAAGTGAGTTGTCCTGTTAGGCAGCGATTATAGTTTTTATAATAATGAAAACGGGAGTGTTATGAATATTCGAAAATTATCTACTTTAACAATAGCGTCCACTTTGATCGGGTCTTTGTATACTGCCTCAGCATATAGTGATCCTACTTATATTTATGTAAATGATATGAGTTTAGTTCACTATCAATTAGTCGCCGATGGAAAGGTATATTTTCGCAATTTAAACTCATTCAATAGTGCAGTGACAAGTTGCTGTTATGCCTTTGTTTTAGATACAACAACACCCTTTGGGAAATCTGCATGGTCTACAATTCTTACAAAAATGGCTACCAAACAAGATTTATACTTATACGTTACCGAAAGTAATCCTCCAACAAGTGGTGCGCCAGCAAAAATTGGCCATTTAGGTAATTGGTAAAGCGTAGTAAAGCTTACACGGACACCCACTTTAGTAAACCCCATAAATTACCTATAAATCATAGG
>CAYRVY010000321.1:0-3192 GCA_964427695.1 uncultured Flavobacteriaceae bacterium | reverse complement strand
TACAATTAAAATTACAATCCGAGAATATTGAAACCGAGTTTCTACCAAATCATCCAAATGCCTTAAAATTAAAAGAACGCTCAAACGTATTTATTACTGAAGCTTTTAAAAATGGATGGTTCGAAGTTCAAGACGCATCATCACAACTAGTAGCAGCTTTTCTCGATGTTAAGCCAGGAATGAAAGTTGTAGATACTTGTGCAGGTGCTGGAGGAAAAACATTACATCTTGCCTCACTCATGGAAAACAAAGGACAAATTGTTGCCATGGATATTTACGAAAGTAAGCTCAAAAAATTGAAAATTCGAGCGCGTAGAAATGGTGCTCATAATATCGATTTAAAAGTTATAGAATCTACAAAGCCTATTAAAAAACTCTATAACAAAGCAGATAGAGTTCTTATAGACGCACCATGTTCTGGGTTAGGTGTATTGCGAAGAAATCCTGATTCAAAATGGAAATTAGAACCAGAATTTTTAGACAATATAAGAATCACACAACAAGAGATTTTTCAACAATATTCAAAAATTGTAAAACCCGGAGGAAAACTCGTATATGCTACCTGCTCAATATTACCATCTGAAAATCAGGAACAAGTTCAAAATTTTTTAACTTCAGATTCAGGAAAAGAGTTTACATATGTAAAAGACAAAAAAGTATCAGCACACAAATCTGGTTTTGATGGATTTTATATGGCACTTTTAGAAAGAAACAAATAGTTACTTATGAAACAATTTTACTTTTTATTTTTCTTTACTACAACTATCTGTTTTGCGCAAATTCCGAGTAATTATTACAATACTGCAACGGGTTCAGGATATACATTAAAAACACAGTTAAAATCAATAATTACTACAGGTCATATTGATAGAGGTTATAGCCTTCTTTATACAGGTTATCAAACAACTGATAATGATACTTTTTTTGAAAATGATGGAACGGTTTTAGATATGTATTCTGAAAAACCTACAGAAACTGATTCCTATAATTTTGCACATGATACGAATGGAGGTACTGCTCCAGGTGATGCATGTGGTGGTACGGCTCCATCTGCAGAAAATGATTGCTATAACAGAGAGCACATATTCCCACAGGGTTTTTTTAATAGTGCAACTCCAATGAGAACAGATATTCACCATGTTGTTCCTTCTGATGGTTGGGTAAATAATAAAAGAAGTAATTTCCCTTTTGGTGAAGTCTCAAGTCCAACATGGACATCAACAAATGGTTCAAAATTGGGAGCAAATACCTTTTCATATTATAGTGGGACTGTTTTTGAACCAATTGATGAGTTTAAAGGCGATATTGCTAGAATGTTATTATACTTCGCTGTTAGATATGAAGATGAAGTCACAGTGGATCTTGGGATGCTCACAATAGTGTTCCCCAAAACCCTTTAAACGGAACAAACGATCAGGTATATGAAACTTGGTATATTAATTTATTATATAGTTGGCATTTAAACGATCCTGTAAGTACACGAGAGACTGTAAGAAATACTGCAGCTTATAATTATCAAGGCAATGCAAATCCATTTATAGATCATCCTGAATATGTATTGAACATTTGGGGAAATGTGCTTTCTACAACCAAATATGAAAGCATTTCAAATATTTTAATGTATCCAAACCCAGTAAAAGATAATTTTGTTTATTTTTCTTCTACTCAAGATTTAGATGTTGTAATCTACAATATACTAGGTAAACAAGTAATAAAAGAAAATGCTACTCGAACTAAAAACTATATTGACGTTTCTAATCTTAATAAGGGAATTTATTTAGTGAAAATTAATTCTGGTCAAGGAAGTGTTACCAAGAAATTGATTCGAAATTAAAATTTCGAATTCAATTTATGAAAAAACATCATTGTTTAATGGTCTTTTTTTACTTTTACAACAATGCTAACAAAAAATTTCTTAAATCATATTTCTAGTGTAATAGAGCATTCTATCTCTAAAATTCAGTCGGTTTCAGGTGGAGATATTTCAAAAGCATATCTTATAGAAACCTCTCAACAAAAATATTTTTTGAAAGTTAATTCCAACACTAATGCTTTAAATATGTTTAAAGCGGAAAAAACAGGGCTTGAAACTATTGCCAATACAAATACAATTGCAACTCCAAAAGTTTTTGCCTCAAGTATTTTTCAAAATAATGCATTTCTTATTTTAGAATTTATTGAATCTAAATCACCAAATAACAAAGATTTTGAAAATTTAGGACACAAATTGGCAGAATTACATAAACATCAATCTTCAGATTTTGGTTTCATCGATGCCAATTTCATAGGGAGTCTTCCTCAACATAACAATAGACATCCCAATTGGACAAAATTTTACATATCTCAAAGGTTGTTACCTCAAATAGAACTTGCCAACTCAAAAAAAATATTAGGACAAAAGGATGTACCTAATTCTGAAACAATGCACAAGGTTTGTAATGATATATTTAAACACGTTTCTCCTTCTTTACTTCATGGAGATCTTTGGAGTGGCAATTACCTAATATCCACCGAAGGAAAGCCATATCTAATCGATCCTGCTGTGTATTATGGCCATTCTGAAGTGGATATAGCTATGAGCAAATTATTTGGTGGTTTTGGGACTTCATTCTATGAGACCTATCATAACTCATTTCCAAAAACTCAAGAATTCGATGCAAGAATAGAGCTTTATCAATTATATTATTTACTTGTACATCTAAATTTGTTTGGTAAGTCATATTATAATTCAGTAAAACAAATTTTAAACAGTTATTTTTAATCGAAAAGAATTCCTCGATACCTTCATCGAGGTTTCCGCTTAAATTGTCATTCTCGCATCCGCGTGTCGCCGAAGCTTTGCCTACTTCGCCGAAGTAGTTTAGCTACGAAGGCTGAAAGCGGAGGAGCAAAGCGGGAATCTAAATTAGAAATTTTTATTTTGACTTTAAAGCCAAAACTTGTGCTCAATTTTATTGACATGAAAATGGCAAAATACTTTGTATGCTGACGTTGTAGATAGACAAATTCAAAATATTTCTTTACTTGTGAATTAATACGTGAATAACTTATAAATTCTGTTTTCATTTTTACTCAGTATTTCAACTAAAAAAATTAAATTTGCTTTTTAATAAACAAACACATAACTAATGATTCACTTCTTTGGAAACGTAAACAGCAAAGTATTTGCTGTTCAAACAACAGAAGAATTAT
>CAYRVY010000320.1:0-3193 GCA_964427695.1 uncultured Flavobacteriaceae bacterium | reverse complement strand
GGTTTTGTGCAGACACTATTTATCTTCGCATAAATTAATAGTGCATGAATCTTAAATTATCAAAACCCATTTGTTTTTTTGATCTAGAAACTACAGGAATAAATATTTCAAAAGATAGAATTGTAGAAATCTCCATATTGAAAGTTTTTCCTGATGGGAAAGAAGAACGAAAAACATGGTTGGTAAATCCAGAAATGCAAATTCCAAAAGAAGTTATTGCTATTCATGGTATAACAAACGAGAAAGTAGCAAATGCACCAACATTTAAAGCTATCTCTAAAGATGTTCAGGCAATGATTAAGGATTCAGGTTTAGGAGGATTTCATTTGCACCATCTTGACATTGATTACAAACAGTATATCTCCCCTTTATAAGGTCAAGCAATTTTATTATTTGCTCTTTAACATTGTTAATACCATTTTAAATTTCTCGACCGCAATTAATGCGTGAGGAACATTTGCTGGCATTATTATGCTTTCTCCTGCTTCAAGAATATTGGAAACTCCATCTATTTTTATATCAGCTTTACCATCAACTATAAAAACTACAGCATCAAAAGGTGTTGTATGTTCACTCAATCCTTCGTCTTTATCAAAAGCAAATAATGAGATGTTTCCCGTTTCTTTTTTTAAAATGTGTTTACTAACAACAGCTTTCTCTGCATAAGTAATACTCTTGTTATAGGAAAATATTTTTCCTTTTTCAAATTCATTTGACATAGTATTTTCTTTTAAATGTTTAAATTATTCTTTTAATAAATCAACTCTCACAAAAGTCATTGCCATTCAATATTAATTGGTTCTGAATTTATATTTGTGGCTAATGTTAAGATAAATTCAGTCTCAATACTGAAACAATCCCGATAATTATCGGGACAGCACAAGTTGACTTTATTGATAGTTACCTGCATGGTGCATACAGGAACGAAGGTCGACTATTTTTTTTATAAAGTCAAGAGGTTTTTAAAAAGCAAACCCTCTTTTTTGTTTTTTCTATTTAGTGTCTGCACGAAAACAGACGGGTTTTATGAAAATAATTATTTTTGATGAGAATTATACTTTATTTTTATGAGGTGATGCCTTAGCATCAGACGATTAAAAAAAAGTGAAATTAACGCAAAAAGAAACTTTTCTAATTTCGTGGTGGTTTTGTGCAGACACTATTTATCTTCGCATAAATTAATAGTGCATGAATCTTAATTTAACCAAACCCATTTGTTTTTTCGATCTCGAAACAACAGGAGTAAATATTTCAAAAGATAGAATTGTTGAAATTTCTATATTGAAAGTTTTTCCTGATGGGAAAGAAGAACGTAAAACGTGGTTGGTAAATCCCGAAATGCAAATTCCAAAAGAAGTTATTGCTATTCATGGTATAACAAACGAGAAAGTAGCAAATGCACCAACATTTAAAGCTATCTCTAAAGATGTTCAGGCAATGATTAAGGATTCAGATTTAGGAGGATTTAACTCTAATCGTTTCGATATTCCTTTATTAGCTGAAGAAATGCTACGAGCAGATATAGATTTTGATATGAAAAATCGTGTATCAGTCGATGTGCAAACTATTTTTCATAAAATGGAGCAAAGAACGTTGATTGCTGCTTATAAATTTTATTGCGATAAAAATCTTGAAAATGCGCATAGTGCAGAGGCAGACACTTTTGCAACTTACGAAGTGCTAAAAGCTCAACTTTCAAAATACGACGACCTTGAAAACGACACCAAGTTTTTAGCCGATTTTAGTTCTCGTAAAAAAAATGCTGATTTTGCAGGTTTTATTTCTTTTAATAAAGATGATGAAGAATGTTTTTCTTTCGGAAAACATAAAAATAAACTAGTGTTAGAGGTACTTGAAAAAGAACCAGGCTATTTTGGTTGGTTACTTAATGCAGACTTCCCATTATATACTAAAAAGGTATTGACAGCAATAAAATTGAGAGCGTTTAATAATAAGTTAGAATAAAGAAAAAAGAACCAAGAATAAAGATAATAGACTTAAATAAAACAGTCTAATTCCTAAAAGTGAAACAGTTATTTAGTTCTTTATCTAAAGAAAAGAATTAAAGCAATTTAGGATTTAGTTTGGTAGAGAGATATTTAGAAGATAAACATTCGTGTCCCGATAGCTATCGGGATCGTGGCAAAACAACTAAACAAATCAACAACTAAACAAACTAACAGTTAGAATGAAATTAATCTGTATTGGACGTAATTATACAGAGCACATTAAAGAGCTCGAAAACGAAAAACCAACAAACCCTGTTGTATTTTTAAAACCAGATACATCTATTTTATTAAAGAAACAACCATTTTTTATTCCCGATTTTTCAAACGATGTGCATCATGAGGTTGAGATTTTAGTTAAGATTAATAAACTAGGGAAACATATAGATAAAAAATTTGCATCAAAATATTATGATGAGATTAGTTTAGGTATAGACTTTACAGCTCGTGATTTACAAAGTGAGTTAAAAACAAAAGGCTTACCTTGGGAAAAGGCTAAAGCTTTTGATGGTGCTGCTGTTATAGGAAAATGGGTTTCTAAAAATGATTATAAAAACGTAGACGATATCAACTTTAGTTTACATAAAAATAAAACCATGGTTCAAGAAGGAAATACAAGCTTAATGCTATGGAAAATAGACGAATTAATCGAATATATCTCAAAATATTTCACTTTAAAGATTGGAGATATTATATTTACAGGCACACCAGCTGGAGTTGGCAAGGTAGTTGCCAACGATAAATTAAAAGGATACATCGAAAACCAAGAATTATTTTCGATAACAGTAAAATAAAATGGAACAACATTATAAACTACATCGAGTTAGAGAATTAGCAGATAATGATGAAGACTTTATAGCGACATTAGCTGAAACATTTCTAGAAGAAGTTCCAGAAGATGCAAGGCTATTAAAAATCGCTGTGATTAGCAAAGACTATTTGGCTACCTATAAAGCTGCACACAAGATGAAACCTACTATAGATTTATTCGAATTAGGTGTTCTAGACGATTTAATTGAAGTACAAGATTGGGGAAGATTAGAACAAAAAGATAAAGATATAGCTGAAAAATTAGACATCGTTTTAAAAGCTGTAGAAAACACAGTTGAAGAAATAAAGGAAGATTTCAACCTATAATAATGCAAGCAGAAATAATTACCATTGGCGATGAGATTCTCATTGGTCAA
>CAYRVY010000319.1:0-3209 GCA_964427695.1 uncultured Flavobacteriaceae bacterium | reverse complement strand
GATGCTTCGCAAGAAAATCCTTTAGAAGCAGATCAACAACGTGTTGTAGATTTAGTTTATAAAGGTTTTGAAATGAATGGAGCCAATCTAGATACCGAAAAAAAAGAACGTTATGCTGCAATTAATAAAGAATTATCTACATTATATACCAATTTTTCTGATAACGTATTACACGACGAAGAAAATTATGTAACCTATTTAACCAAAGACCAATTAAGCGGTTTGTCTGATTCTTATATAAGCTCTTCTGCAAAAATAGCAACAGATAAAGGTCAAGAAGGAAGTTATGCTGTCACTAACACAAGATCATCAATGGATCCTTTTCTTAGCTATTCCAACGAAAGGGAATTACGTAAACAAGTATGGTCTAATTATTATGCGCGTGGCGACAATGGAGACGAATATGATAACAATAAAATTATTGCTGAAATTTTAAAACTACGTCGCGAACGTGTAGAATTGTTAGGATATAAAAATTATGCAGATTGGCGTTTACAAAATCGTATGGCTAAAAATCCAGAAAATGCTATGGTATTAATGAATGCGGTTTGGCCAGCAGCTATTGCAAGAGTACATGAAGAAGTCGCAGATATGCAAACTGTAGCTAATGAAAATGGTGATAATATTACTATAGAACCTTGGGATTATCGTTATTATGCCGAAAAAGTACGCCAGAAAAAATACGATTTAGATAGTGATGAAGTTAAGCAATACTTACAACTAGACAAGTTAACAGAAGCTATGTTTTATGTTGCTGGACGATTATTTAATTTCGATTTTAAACCAGTTCCAGAAGGTAGTGTTCCTGTGTTTCAAGAAGACGTAAACGTTTGGGAAGTGACAGATAAAGATTCAGGTAAACATATTGGTTTATGGTATCTTGACCCTTACGCAAGAACAGGTAAACGTTCTGGTGCTTGGGCAACGACCTACAGAAGTTATTCTACTTTTGATGGAAAAAAAAATGTTTTAGCATCAAACAATTCTAATTTTGTTAAACCAGCACCAGGCGAAGCAGTTTTGGTTTCTTGGGATGATGCTACAACTTTCTTTCATGAGTTTGGTCATGCTTTACATTTCTTTTCTTCAAATGTAAAATATCCTACTTTAAATGGTGGTGTAAGGGATTATACCGAGTTTCAATCGCAATTATTAGAAAGATGGCTCTCTACAGACGAAGTGATAAATCAGTTTTTAGTGCATTATAAAACTGGAGAAGTTATTCCAGCCGATTTGGTAGCAAAAATTAAGAAAGCCTCAACTTTTAATCAAGGGTTTTCTACAACCGAATATCTTGCGTCTGCATTAATGGATATGAAACTCCATTTAGCAGATCCAACAAATATTGATGTGGATAAGTTTGAACGTGAAACTTTAGCTGAAATGAACATGCCTAAAGAATTACCTATGCGACATCGAACACCTCAATTTGGACACGTATTTTCTGGTGAAGGTTATGCCACAGCTTATTATGGTTATATGTGGGCTGATGTTTTGACTGCTGATGCTGCAGAAGCTTTTATTGAATCACCAGGAGGTTTTTATGATGAAGAAAAATCTGCTAAAATGGTTAAATATTTATTTGCTCCTAGAAATTCTATGGAGCCAGCTGAAGCTTATAGACTATTTAGAGGACGTGATGCAAAAATGGAAGCTTTGATGAGAGATCGAGGATTTCCTGTTCCTGAAGAATAAAAAAAAGTAAAAAAAAGAGCGATTTTTAAGTCGCTCTTTTCTTAACTAACCATCAACCAAATTAAACCGTTTCATTTAACCAAGCCTTCATCATCCAAATCGTTTTTTCTTGTTCTGTAATAAATCCACTCATCATTGCGTTTGTACCTTCATCTTTTGCATCATCAGATTTATCAAGTAAACCGCGTTCAATTTTAAGTAATTCGGATAACGAATCTACAATTAAACGTACTGAGCTTTCATCTTGAGATATGTTTTTACCAACAGGAACTTTAGCATTTCTAATGTAATCTTCAAAAGTATGTAATGGTGTTTCTCCTAAAGTTAAAATACGTTCGGCAATTTCATCAACTTTTAAATTAGCATCTGTATAAAGCTCTTCAAATTTTACATGAAGATCAAAAAAACGTTTTCCTTTTATATTCCAGTGAATACCTCTTAAATTCTGATAATAGGTTTGATAATTTGCAAGTAAATTATTCAAATCTTCAGCTAATTCTTTAGTTTTTTTTATATCTAATCCTATACTATTTAGTCTCATATTCTCAATTATTTACAAATATATTACAAATATATTACAAATATAATTTATAATTAGCATAGACATGCATAAGTTTTATTGATAGTTTTTATATTTTTATAACCTAAATTGATACACATGACGATTACACAATTACACTATGTTTTAGCAGTTGCAGAGCATCAAAACTTTACAAAAGCAGCAGAAAAATGTTTCGTGACACAACCAACATTGAGTATGCAAATACAAAAACTAGAAGACCAATTAAACATTCTTATTTTTGATAGAAGTAAGAAACCTATTGAACTTACAGATGTTGGTAGAAAGATTGTTCAACAAGCAAAAAACATTGTAAATGAAGCAGATCGAATACAAGATATTGTAGATCAGCAAAAAGGATTTATTGGTGGTGAATTTAAATTAGGAATCATTCCAACCATAATGCCAACATTGCTTCCAATGTTTTTAAAGACTTTTATAAAAAAGTATCCAAAAGTAAAGCTAAAAATAGAAGAGCTTAATACTGAAGAAATAATTATAAAAATTAACGATGGACATCTTGATGCAGCTATAGTTTCTACACCTTTAAAAAATGAAGACATAAAAGAGCGTGTACTATTTTATGAACCTTTTGTTGGTTATATTCCTAAACATCATAGATTAAGTGATAAGAAAAAAATTGATGTTGCTGATTTAGATATAGACGATATGCTTTTGTTAGAAGATGGTCATTGCTTTAGAGATGGTGTAATTAACCTTTGCAAATCTTTTAAAAACAGTAATGAAGATAATTTTCAGCTTGAAAGTGGTAGTATCGAAATGCTTGTTAAGCTTTCTAACGAAGGTTTAGGAATGACATTACTACCATATTTACACACACTTGATATTAAAGAAAATGAAATAAATAATTTACACAATTTTAATGAGCCTTCTCCTGCCAGAGAAGTGAGTATTATATACCATAAGAGCGAACTAAAGTTGCAAATTATTGAGG
>CAYRVY010000318.1:0-3211 GCA_964427695.1 uncultured Flavobacteriaceae bacterium | reverse complement strand
TACTTACATATAAATCGTAGTGCAAATTATCGCCTTCTCTTTTTAGAGTTTCATGATTCTCTTCTGTAATTGCAACTAATAAATCTCCAGCGATGCCATTTCCCGGAGCAGCATTTCCCTTTCCAGAAACTTTAAGTTGCATACCATCTTCTACTCCAGCTGGAATTTTTATAGATACGGTTTCTTCACTTACAATTAAACCTTGTGCATCAGTTCCAACTGCTTTTTTATCAATCATTTGCCCAGCTCCTCCACACATATTACAAGGCGCAGCTGTTTGCATCCTCCCTAATATAGTATTGGTAATTCTTGTAACCTGACCAGAACCATTACATGTAGAACAGGTTTTGTAAGTAGTTCCTGGAGCTATAATTTTACGCTTTACCTTTATTTTTTTCTCAACACCATTGGCAATATCTTTAAGCGTTAATTTAACTCTAATTCTTAAATTACTCCCTTTAACTACACGTTGTCTCTGTCCTCCAAAACCACTAAATCCGCCTCCAAAAATATCTCCAAATTGGCTGAATATGTCTTCCATATTCATACCACCACCAAAACCTCCTGCACCACCTTCAAAAGCCTGATGACCAAATTGGTCGTATCTGGATTTTTTATCAGCATCGCTTAATACTTCGTATGCTTCAGCTGCCTGCTTAAATTTTTCTTCTGCAGCTTCATCATCTGGATTTTTATCAGGATGATACTGTAATGCTTTTTTACGATACGCTTTTTTTATCTCGGAAACAGATGCACTTTTATTTATTCCTAATATGTTGTAATAATCTTGTTTTGCCATATGTCCATCCTTAATTCTTCCCAAAAGGAAGGAAAATTATGTATTTTTTTAATTTTATTATTGTCCAATAACAACTTTAGGAAAACGAATCACTTTATCGCCTAAAGCATATCCTTTTTCAATTACATCTATAATTTTTCCTTTTAATTTCTTACTTGGAGCTGGTATTTGCGTTATTGCTTCATGATTATCTGCATTAAACACATCGCCTTTTTTAACTTCTACTTCTGCTAATCCTTTAGATTTTAATATGTCTTTTAATTTGTTGCTTATTAACTCAACACCTTTTAACAACTCTTTATCATTAGTTTTAGACATTTCGGAATATGCACGATCAAAATCATCAAGAATTGGTAATAAAGATACCATTACATCTTGGCTTGCTGTTACAAATAACCCGATGCGTTCTTTTGTGGTGCGCTTTTTATAATTTTCGAATTCTGCAAACAGGCGTAAAAATTTATCTTTTTCTTTTTGTAAGTCTTCCTGCAGTTGCTCTTCAACCGAAATAACTTCTACCTGTTGTGCTTCTGTTTGCTCTTCTATACTATCTTCTTTTTTATTTTTCTTACTCATGCTTAATCAACAATAATTATTCAAAATTTTAACTCTGTTAAACAGTTGGCAAAAGTACTGCCATTATTATTAAAATGTCAAAATGTCATTAAATAATTTTATTTTTTTAATCTATGGCTTTTTAGTAAGGCTTTTTTATTGACTTTGTAAGAAAAAGCAAACATTTTTATTTAACCTTTGATAAACAAACATTTAAGCGTTTTTATTATTACGACAATGGCAAACATTTTTCACAATACTTGCTATAATCAGTTTTTTTAATATACATTTGTTTATGTGACTCTTATGTGACTAAACTCATTGAATTGTTTTTAAAAAGCTGATTGTAAGTTTATTAAAAACATAAGCTATGTGATAAATGACTAAAAATGAATTAAAAACTTTGTTAAGTGAGCTTCGTTCTTTTCCTAATGAGACAGAATGGATTGAATTTAAAAAAAATAATGCGAATGAAATTGGTGAGTATATTTCTGCTCTTTCAAATTCAGCTTGTATTCAAGATAAAGATTATGGATATATCATTTTTGGTTTAGATGATAAAACTCATAGAATTGTAGGAACAAAATTTACTCCAAATCAAAAAGCTAAGGGAAATGAAGATTTAATACCTTGGTTATCTAGACTTTTAGAACCAAGAATCAATTTTAATTTTTACGAAATCACAGCTGAAGGAGAAAAAATAGTGATTGTAAAAATTAAAGCTACACAAAACACTCCTGTTAAGTTTCGAGGTATTCCATTCATAAGAATAGGTTCTTACAAAAAGAAACTTCAAGAATATCCTGAAAAACAAAGATTGATTTGGACTAAAAAACCAAGAATAGTATTTGAAAAAGAATTAGCTGCTGCCAATTTAGGTTCTGACGAAGTACTTAATCTTCTGAATTACACATCATA
The DNA here is from genome assembly GCA_964427695.1 of uncultured Flavobacteriaceae bacterium. Classification (GTDB taxonomy): domain Bacteria; phylum Bacteroidota; class Bacteroidia; order Flavobacteriales; family Flavobacteriaceae; genus PRS1. The sequence continues at coordinate 939 of CAYRVY010000318.1, read as the reverse complement.
TTTTGAACTAACTAATTCTGCTTTACCTGATAACAGAACTGCAATTTTCGACAAATTAGTACAAGAAAAAATAATAATTAAAAGAAGCGATAAATATGACATCACTAACCTTGGCGCAATCCTTTTTGCTAAAAGATTAGATGCTTTTGATAGTTTAGAACGTAAAGCCGTTAGAGTTATTATTTATGAAGGTAAAAATAAATTAAAAACTAAAAAAGAGCAGCTAGGTCAAAAAGGATATGCAACTGGATTTAAAGGATTGGTTGGATGGATTAATGACCAGTTGCCTACCAATGAAGAGATTGGCAGAGCATTTCGTAAAGAAGTAAAAATGTATCCTGAATTAGCTATTCGTGAGTTAGTTGCAAATGCTATAATTCATCAAGATTTTAGTGAAAATGGGACAGCTCCAATGGTTGAGATTTTCGAAGACCGAATTGAAATTACTAATCCTGGAAAACCTCTTATTAGTACAATGCGCTTCGTTGATCATAATCCGCAATCACGAAATGAAAAGTTTGCGCATTTTATGAGAAGACTGAACATATGTGAAGAAAGAGGAAGTGGAATTGATAAAGTGATTTCTCAATGTGAATATTACCAATTACCAGCTCCAAAATTTATCGCAGGAGAGAATTATACCCGAGTTATTCTTTATTCTCATAAAACATTGAGACAAATGGATAAAGAAGACAAAATTAGAGCTTGTTATTTACATGCTTGCATAAAATATGTTTCAGGCGAACATATGACCAATCAATCATTAAGAAATCGTTTTGGAATAGAAGAAAAAAACTACTCTATAGTATCAAGAATAATTGCTGAGGGAATTAAATCAGGAATGATAAAAGACTACGACCCTGAAAATAAATCTAAAAAGCATTCAAAATATATTCCTTTCTGGGCTTAATCTTATGTGATGGTTATGTGACTAAAGAG
>CAYRVY010000317.1:1488-3224 GCA_964427695.1 uncultured Flavobacteriaceae bacterium | reverse complement strand
TAACAGATTCTGTTGAATTAAAATTTAGGCATAGTTTAAAAATTGACCAAGACGACATTGTTTGGGATAAACTTGAAGAACTAGATATTTTTAGTTCCACAAAAAAAGTAGCACTTATAAAAGCAACTCCAGCTCAAATATTGCGAAAAATATTAATGGATGCCTGGACATTGGGTAAAGAAGATAAAGATATGATTGTGATGTATCATAAGTTTGGTTATGAGTTGAATGGCAAAAAACATCAAATAGACGCTACAATGGTTGCTTTTGGAGAAAATCAAACCTATACAGCTATGGCAAAAACTGTTGGGTTGCCAGTTGCCATAGCAACTCTTGCTATTTTAAATGGAAAAATTAAGACTCCTGGTGTGCAAATTCCAATTTCAAAAGAAATTTATGAACCAATTTTAATAGAATTAAAAGCGCATGGTATTTGTTTTAATGAAATAGAAGTGCCTTATTTAGGTTATAATGTATTAAATAGTTAACATTTTTGATAAATATTTAGCGAGCATGTAGTTTTTCTATTAAATATTTCATTTTTGTGATTTTTATTTACAATTTATAAGCATTTTAGTACTTTTATGTTTTAATCTATAGCATATAATAAAATGAAAGTAATAAATCAAAGTCTGAACATTGATGGTATTGATAAAAAGATACTTCGTGCATTAATAGAAGATGCCCGAACTCCAATACTTAAAATTGCACGTCAGGTTGGTGTTTCTGGCGCAGCTATTCATCAACGCTTACGTAAACTTGAAAATTCTGAATTGATTTCCGGTTCAAAATTTATCATCAACCCAAAAGTATTGGGTTATACAACCATGGCCTTTATTGGTATATTTTTAGATAAGGCTGTTAGTAACCCTCAAGCGGTTAAACAACTTAAAAAAATCCCTGAAGTTCTAGAATGTCATTACACCACAGGAAACTGGAGCATCTTAATAAAAGTACTTTGTAAAGACAATGAGCATTTAATGCATTTACTTAATAAAGAGATTCAATCCATAAAAGGCGTTTCTAGAACCGAAACGTTTATTTCTTTAGAACAACAAATAGATAGACAGATTAAAATATAAAAATTAGTCTCTTCCTAATATTTGAAAAGCCCAATACACAAGTGATGCTAAAGCTCCAATAGCAGCTACTAAATATGTTCTTGCTGCCCATTTTAAAGCATCTTCAGAGCCTTTATATTCTTCTTGAGAAACTATATTCTTGTTTTTTAGCCAAGCTAAAGCTCTTTTGCTTGCGTCATATTCTACAGGAAGTGTAATAAAACTAAATACAGTTGCTAAACCCATAAAAATAAGTCCTGCAGCAGCAACAAAAAACCCAATTCCTCCAAGTAAATTAGTGGCCATTAAAACGATTCCTCCAATAATAATCCATTGTGACATTCCAGAAGTAATACTTACCACAGGAACTAATATAGATCGCATTTGTAACCAACTATAAGCTTGTGCGTGTTGTACAGCATGTCCGCATTCATGAGCTGCAACAGCCGCAGCAGCAGCATTTCTCTGGCTATAAACAGATTCACTTAAATTAACTGTTTTATTTTTTGGATTATAATGGTCTGTTAGTCTTCCTGCTGTAGATACTACTTTTACATCTCTAATACCATGATCTGCTAACATCTTTTCAGCAATCTCTGCTCCACTCATACCATTGCGTAATTGTATTTTAGAATAATGTTTAAACTTCTTCTTTAATTGGTTACTCACTAACCA
>CAYRVY010000317.1:0-1388 GCA_964427695.1 uncultured Flavobacteriaceae bacterium | reverse complement strand
GTTATAAGCAAAACAAATTGTCTGGCTGTAAGCTTTAGCATTTTTTTTGACTAATTTTGTATATTAATTAGAAACAAAACGCAATTAAATTAAATATTATGGCATTAGAAATAACAGATGCAACATTTGAAGAAACAGTATTAAAAAGCGATAAACCTGTAATGGTAGATTTTTGGGCAGCTTGGTGCGGACCATGTCGTATGGTAGGACCACTAATTGAACAAATTAGCGAAGAGTACGCTGGAAAAGCTATTGTAGGGAAGGTTGATGTAGATGCAAATCAAGAATTTGCTGCTAAGTATGGAGTTCGTAATATACCTACGGTTTTGGTATTTCAAAATGGAGAAGTGGTAAGTCGTCAAGTTGGTGTAGTTCCTAAAAACGTATATGCCGAAGCTATCGATTCAATTTTATAGCTATAAAGTTAAAGAAATGTAAAAAGGTTTGGCAGTATGTCAAACCTTTTTTAGTTTAGAGACTTCATGAATTTACAACAAGAACTCAATAAAACAGGAGGGTTTAAAAATCTTGATCTACTTGCAAAACAAGTCGTAGAAGGATTTATTTCAGGCATACATAAAAGTCCGTTTCATGGGTTTTCGGCGGAATTTGCAGAACATAAAATGTACATTCAAGGAGAAAGCACAAGACACATCGATTGGAAATTATTTGCAAAAACGGATAAGCTCTTTACAAAACGATATGACGAAGAAACTAACCTAAGGTGTCATTTAATAATTGATAATAGCAGCTCCATGCATTATCCACAAGTTAGTAAATTAGCATATAATTCTTTAAACAAAATTGGCTTTTCAGCTTTAGCAGCAGCATCTTTAATGCATATTTTTAAAAAACAACGCGATGCCGTTGGCTTAAGTATCTATAGTAACAAGTATGATTATTATGCGCCCGAAAAAGGGAGTGAACGCCATCATAGCATGCTGTTAAATCAATTAAATAAAACAACACTATCGAAACCACATAACATTACAACCAATACTTACGAGTATTTGCATCAAATTGCCGAAAAGATACATAGACGTTCTATGATTTTTGTGTTCACCGATATGTTTCAGTCAGATATTGCAGAGACTAAACTTTTTGATGCTTTACGGCATTTAAAATATAATAAACACGATGTTATTTTATTTCATGTTTTTGATAAAGAAAAAGAAATAGATTTTAATTTTGATAACAGTCCTAAACGATTTGTGGATGTCGAAACCGGAGAGTTTATAAATTTATATGCCGATAATATTAAAGAAAATTATGAGAAAGCAGTAAGCACTTATTTTAATAGTATTAAATTAAAATGTGCTCAATATAAAATTAAATATGTAGAAGCTAATATTAATGAGAATTTCGATAAAATATTGACCACTTATATG
>CAYRVY010000316.1:0-3239 GCA_964427695.1 uncultured Flavobacteriaceae bacterium | reverse complement strand
CCTCATTTTCATATTCCGTTGCAAAGTGGAAGTGATACTTTACTAAAAAAAATGAAGCGTAGATATAACAAAGCATTATATAAAGATCGTGTTTCAAAAATAAAAGAAGTGTTGCCTCATGCTTGTATTGGTGTTGATGTTATAGTAGGGTTTCCAGGAGAAACAGAAGAGCTCTTTTTAGAAACCTACAACTTTATAAATGCATTAGATGTTTCTTATTTACATGTGTTTACATATTCTGAAAGAGATCATACACTAGCAGTAGAGATGCAAGGTGTTGTGCCTAAAAATGTAAGAACTAAACGCAGTAAAATGCTACGAGGATTATCGGCAAAAAAGCGTCGTGTATTTTACGAAAGCCAAATAGGAACTAATAGAATCGTTTTGTTTGAAGGCGAGAACAAAGAAGGTTACATCCATGGGTTTACAGAAAATTATGTAAAAGTAAAAACACCTTGGAATCCAGAATTAGTAAATACACTACATCAAATAGAACTTGCTAAAATTGATGAAGATGGCTTGGTTCAAATAGAATTTACTGAAGAATTTGTTGTAAAAAAAAATCCAAAGCAAAGTACACTTTAGATTTTAAATATTTCGTAAATCATAAATTCCAAAATCTAAAATCGTAAATCTAAAATTAACTTATATTCTAACTCCAACAGGAAGCATTCTTTTATACCTTCTGTTTTTTCTAATAAATTTTGCGATTGGTGGACTTGTAGGAACTACACTAATATTACGTTCTTGAATATTTTCCATAACCAATTTTAAAAAACCATCAGTAAAATCATCATTATTAACAGCTTCAGGAATAAAGAGTTTAGTTAAAAATATTTTTCTATCTTGAAGAGAATATTCAATTATTGCAAGTTCATCATCAGTCTTTAATTCGAATTGTCGTAAAAAGGCATTGTCAATAAGTTCTGCTGCATCAATCATAATTAGTCTATTTTATTCAACGGGAGAAGCACTATTTTATATAGCTTTGTAGTGCAAATTTACAAAAAAAAATGCTAGTAACCATAAATTATTGAACCTTAATGCTTATGAGTCAAGAGATAATTCATGTGTATCTTATGCCTGGAATGGCAGCCAATCCCTCTATTTTTGAACATATAAGGCTTCCTAAAGCTCTTTTTGAAATACATTTGTTAGAGTGGATTATACCAAACCCGAATGAAAGCATAGAAGATTATGCTAAAAGACTCGCCAAAAACGTACAGCATAACAATAGTGTTTTATTAGGTGTTTCCTTTGGTGGAATCATAGTGCAAGAGATGAGTAAATATCTTAATCTTAAAAAGTTACTTATCGTTTCCAGCGTTAAAAGTAAGCATGAACTTCCTAAACGAATGAAGATTGCTAAAAGAACTAAAGCTTATAAATTAATACCAATTCGATTATTAAGTAATGTAGATGCATTGGTTAAATATGCTTTTGGAGAAACTACTACAAAGCGTATAGAATTATATAAAAAGCATTTATCGGTTATAGATAAGTGTTATTTAAATTGGGCAATAGAGCAGATGGTGTGTTGGGAACAAGATGAGCCAATGCCAGATATAATTCATATACATGGCGAAAAGGATAGGATTTTTCCTATATATAATATTATGGATTGTTTAGTTGTAAAAGGAGGAACACATATAATGATTATTAATAAATATAAATGGTTTAACGAAAACCTGCCAAAACTCATATTAAGTTAAAAATAAATGATGTATGATATTTTTATTTACTTTTAGGGCAACTAAACTTTTAGAAAATGAAGACAATTAAAAATATGCTGGCTTTAGTTGGCTTATTAAGCTTATCTGGACTGTTAATTTTTGCTGTCCAAGATGCTCCAAGCGACGAAAATTTAGAAAAACAAATCATTAACGATTATAATGTTTATGCACTTAATGTACCAGATAATTTAGATTTTTCAGGAGAACCATTGCCTTTAGATAATCCAGATATTTTAGAACGTATGGATAGAGAGTTATTAGTAAACACCTATTGGCAATCTAATGGTTTTTTAATGTTTAAACGTGCCAATAAGTATTTCCCCATAATAGAACCAATTTTAGCTAAAAATGGAATTCCAAACGATTTTAAGTATTTGGCAGTAATCGAAAGCGGCTTAACTAATGCTGTTTCTCCAGCAAGAGCAACTGGGTTTTGGCAAATTATGAAAGCAACAGGGCGAGAAAATGGAATGGAAATAAATACAAATGTCGATGAACGCTATCATCTTGAAAAAGCTACCGAAGTAGCTTGTAAATATTTATTAAAGGCAAAAGAAAAATTTGGCACTTGGACACTTGCAGCAGCAGCATATAATGCAGGAATGACAGGAATTTCTAAACGATTAGACAGCCAATCTGTTAATAGTTATTACGATTTACTTTTAGGCGAAGAAACAGGGCGTTATATTTTCAGGATAGTTGCCTTAAAAGAGATATTAAACAATCCAGACAAATACGGTTTTAATTTTAGATATAAAGATTTGTATAATAGTGTTCCCACTTATAAAGTATCTGTAGATACAGCAGTAACAGATTTTGTAGCGTTTTCGGAACAATTTGGAATTAATTATAAGATATTAAAATTACATAACCCTTGGTTAAGAGAGCCACATCTTAATAATAAAACTCGAAAACAATATTTAATAGAAATTCCTAAAGAAGGATTTTATACAATTAAACCTTAAGAGATTAGCTAATTAACGTCTTCTTTGTTGCCGATGACCACCAAAATGCTGATTGGGTATTTGTGCTTTCTTCATTTGTTGTTTCATCATCTTAATTTGGTCTGCTAACATATTTCGTTTATCAAGCTTTTGTGCTTCAGCTAATAATTTGTTAGCTTCTTGCCTTCTCTTTTTGCTAAATGCTATTCCTGCTAAATTTAATTTTGCCATTGCCAGATCATGATCCATAGATAAGCCTAAAGTAATAGCATTTTTAAAATACTTTTCGGCTTCATTCATATTAGTTTGTGAAACCATTATACCATTTAAGTAGTTGTAATAGCCTTGTTGTTTTTTGGTTAAAGCACTTTTAGGATTCTTAATCTTGTCAAGCCATTTTTTTGCACCTTCAAAATTTTGTTTCCGTAGTTTTAAAAAAGACAATAGAATAAATTCATTTTTAAAATAGAGAAATATAAATATTGTTGATAACATTATATACATAATTCCGTTACCAATTAATCCTTCATAAAATTGATAACCTGCGTAGGCAATAATTAAA
>CAYRVY010000315.1:0-3245 GCA_964427695.1 uncultured Flavobacteriaceae bacterium | reverse complement strand
ACTAATAGAGTAATGCCAATTAGAAAAACTATTACAGTAACTTCAAATGCTGCGAACTCACCTACTATTGCACTAAAAATTAAAGGGTTGGTTGTAGATTCGAGTAAGACAAGTGTTTTAGATAAAAAAAATAAAAGTGTACTAGAAAAAAACTAATACTAATGTAAATTTATTATAAAAAATCCACATATGTGGGTTTTTTATTACAATAAAGCCTGCAATCTAAATTGAAACTTAAGCTGCACTCCGTTTCTATCTATTAATAGTTTAATGAGTTTACCATCTTCTCCATAAAACAGTTGAATTATATCTTGTAAAGAATATAAATGTGCTTCTTTATTATTAACCGTCAAAATTACATCTCCCAATTCAAGACCTGCTTTTTTAGCTGGAGAATTCTCTCTTAATTCTACTATCGTAAAAGCTGATGTTAATGAATATTTGTAAGAACTAGCTATAAATATACTAACACTACCATCAGATTCAGATTTACTGTTAAATCGAGTTATACCAGAGCCTCTATTAACTTCTTTAATTACACGAACTCCATTGTGTTCTAGAGTAATACCACATTTATTATAATAAAAAGGGTTACTGAAATTACTGTTTTTTCTTAAAATTATTTTATTATTAGGGTAATCGAAAATTATATTAAACCGTTTTAAAATCTCACCGCCTAAACTTCCATTTCGATCTTTAATTTTTTTGGCATATGCTATTGATGAAGAATCTGGAAAAGCTACATTAATTTTTTTTAATTCGAATCCTCCTATAGAAAATTTGTCGAGTTTAGAACGCTTACCATAAACACTTCCGCTTAAACCTCTTCCTAAAAAATCTTCAAAATATTTATTTGGAATAGCTATTTCTTCATCTTCAAATAACCACAATGCATCACTTCCACCTGAATCTATTAACAATTTTACTTGTTTAGTTTCGCCATTTAAACTTATCGAACTAATTATGTATGGTTTCTTATTATGAAATTTTAGATTAAGCGATTTACATTTATTACATTGTTTTGGCTTATAACTTTCTGGATTGTGAAGCTTTATGTATTTATAAGTATAATTAATTTCAACAATAAAATCTTTAAAAATATCGTATCCTATAATACCATGTATAGGAACACCAAGTCGTGGCGCAAAATTTAGTGAGGAATCAAAGATTGCATATAAATCTTGATTAACATTAATAGCTTCTCCAATTTTAAATACATTGTTTCTAGATTTAAGAGCTTCTACAGCATCTCCCTCTCCTAAACCTCTTAAATAAATACGTTCTGCTTGATTAATTTGAAGCTCTTCAGTAAGATTTAAAAAATTAAAAATTATAGGTTTACTTATTCCAGTATCTAACAAAAATGACAGCTCTACTCCATTTATTTGTACTGGAATAACAATAAGATTATGAATAAGCTTAAAACTAATTCTATCTTTAATACCTTTTCGTAAAATAAACGTTCCCTGTGCGAAACTCTGAAAGCATATCACACAACAAAAAATAAAAATAAAATACCTTTTCAACATTCAAATCTTTTTCTAAAAACTAGGCACTACACAATTTACAAATCTTTTATGCAAATAATTTATTAAGGACAATATTTTAAATAAACTTTAAGATAAATTTTGCAACTTTGCATTTAATAAAAAATAACAAAATGCCAAGTATCTCTAATAAAGGAAAGTCAATGCCTCAATCGCCAATTCGTAAATTGGTACCATTCGCCGAAGATGCAAAAAAAAGAGGTGTAAAAGTATTTCACTTAAATATTGGGCAACCAGATATTAAAACGCCTCAAGTTGCTCTTGATGCTGTAAAGAACAATACTTTGGAAGTCATAGCATATAGTCGTTCGGAAGGATCGGAAGAATACAGAAACAAGATTGCTAAATATTATGCTAAAAATGATATTTCAGTTGATGCAAACAATATTATCGTTACAACTGGAGGAAGTGAAGCCTTGCTTTTTACTTTTGGTAGTATAATGGATACAGATGACGAAGTTATTATTCCAGAACCATTTTATGCGAATTATAATGGCTTTTCAGTAGCTTCAGGAATTAATGTTGTTCCTGTTATCTCTAAAATTGATGATGATTTTGCTTTACCACCAATTTCAGCATTCGAAAAACTTATCACTCCAAAAACAAAAGCTATTCTAATTTGTAATCCAGGAAATCCTACAGGATACCTGTATAGTAAAGAAGAAATTAAAAAATTGGCCGAAATTGTTAAGAAACACGACTTATTCTTAATTGCAGATGAAGTATATCGTGAATTTGCTTACGATGGTATTGAGCATTATTCTGTTATGCAAGAAGATGGTCTAGAAGAATATGCTATTATGATCGATTCAGTTTCTAAACGATACAGTATGTGTGGCGCAAGAATTGGTTGTATAGTTTCAAAAAATAAAGCCGTTATAGGTACTGCGTTAAAATTTGCTCAAGCACGATTATCACCTCCAACCTATGCTCAAATAGCAAGTGAAGCCGCTTTAGAAACACCACAAAGTTATTTTGATGATGTTATAGAAGAATATGTTTCAAGACGAAATACACTTATTGAAGAATTACAAAAAATTGAAGATGTTAAAGTTGCAAAACCAAAAGGTGCTTTTTATTGCATTGTAGAATTACCAATAGATAATGCCGATGATTTTGCGCAATGGCTTTTAGAGAATTTTGAACTTAATAGAGAAACCATTATGGTAGCTCCAGCAGCAGGATTTTATTCAACCAAAGGTTTGGGTTTAAACCAAATTAGAATAGCTTACGTACTTAAAAAAGAAGATTTAATAGCTTCGGTTAATATTTTAAAAGAAGCTCTTAAACAATATAATGCTTAGTGGATATTTTAAGTAACATATCTCTCAAACAATACAATACTTTTGGCATCGATGTTAAAGCAAAACATTTTGTTTCGGTAAAAAATATTGAAGAATTAATATCTGTTTTAAAACTTGAAGATTTTCCAGAAAAATTTATTCTTGGTGGTGGTAGTAATGTACTTCTTACAAAAAATATTGAAGCTTTAGTTATTCATTTAGACCTAAGACATATTAAGATTGTTTCTAAAGATAAAAACACTGTAGTTGTTAAAGTTTATGCTGGAGAAAATTGGCATGATTTTGTGTTATGGTGTTTAAAGCATGACTTTGGTGGTATTGAGAATTTATCACTTATTCCTGGTAATGTTGGTGCAGCTCCAATTCAAAATATAGGTGCTTATGGTGTTGAGTT
>CAYRVY010000314.1:710-3248 GCA_964427695.1 uncultured Flavobacteriaceae bacterium | reverse complement strand
AAAGAGCCAGATGAAGTTAATTTTTTATCAGGAATTTTTGAAGGAGTAACTACAGGAACACCAATTGGTTTTATTATAGAAAATGCCAATCAAAAATCTAAAGACTACTCACACATAAAAGATTCGTATCGTCCTAGTCATGCCGATTACACATATGATAAAAAGTATGGCATTAGAGATTATAGAGGAGGAGGACGCAGTTCTGCACGAGAAACTACTTGTAGAGTTGTAGCTGGAGCAATAGCGAAACAACTTTTAAAAGGTATAAAGATAAATGCATTTACATCTTCGGTAGGTAATATATTTGTTAATAAACCATATCAAGAATTAGATTTTTCAAAAATTGAAGACAATCCTGTTCGTTGTCCAGACGAAGCTACATCAAAAAAAATGATTGCCAGAATAAAGGAAATCAAAAAGCAAGGAGATACAATTGGTGGTACAGTAACCTGTGTATTGCAGAATGTACCAGTTGGTTTAGGAGAGCCAGTTTTCGATAAATTACATGCCGAACTCGGTAAAGCTATGCTTTCTATTAATGCCGTAAAAGGATTTGAATATGGTAGTGGATTTTGTGGCGTTACAATGACAGGCAGCGAGCATAATGATTTGTTTAATGAGGATGGAACAACAAAAACAAACCTGTCTGGTGGCATACAAGGAGGAATAAGTAATGGTATGGATATCTATTTTCGTGTAGCGTTTAAGCCAGTTGCAACAATTATGCAAAAGCAAAACACTCTAGATAAAAAAGGTAATATTGTAGAAATACAAGGTAAAGGTCGTCATGACCCTTGTGTTGTGCCTAGAGCTGTACCAATAGTTGAAGCTATGGCAGCTTTGGTGTTAGCAGATTATTGGTTAATAAATAAAACATATATTTAGGAGCTATTTCTCGCTTTCGGCAGTCGCTTTTAAACATTTGTTACATTTTGCCTAACAAAAAATGTATTGATTAAAATGTTTAAAGAGCTTCAACAAATGCCTCAATCGAGGCTAAAAATTAAATTAAAATTAACAATATTCTCTCCCGATAGCTATCGGGATTCGAGAGAATGACAAATATAATTTATGAAAAAACTGGAATTACATTGGAAAATATTAATAGGAATGCTACTAGGTTTAGTATTTGGTTTTATTATGCTACAAATTGATGGAGGCAAAGATTTTTCAGACGATTGGATAAAACCTTTAGGAACTATTTTTGTTAAGCTATTAAAACTTATCGCGATACCGCTAATTCTAGCATCTTTAATTAAAGGAATATCTGACCTTCAAGATATTTCAAAGTTTAAAACAATAGGAATACGCACTATTATAACTTATATAATTACCACTGTAATTGCGATTTCCATCGGATTAATGTTAGTAAATGTTTTGCAGCCAGGTTCAGGAGTTTCCGAAGAAACCATTACTAAACTTACAAGCACCTATTCAGGTAGTAGCGATGTACAAACCAAAATAGTAGAAGCTACAAAACAAGTTGAAAGCGGTCCTTTACAGTTTTTAGAAGATATGGTTCCTGATAATGCTTTCAATGCATTGAGTAACAATAAATTGATGTTACAAGTTATTTTCTTCTCGATATTTTTAGGTATTTCTATGTTGTTAATTGGTGAAAAGAGAGCTTTACCACTTAAAAACTTTTTCGATTCTCTTAACGATGTCGTCCTTAAAATGGTCGATTTAATTATGCTTACAGCACCTTACGCTGTTTTTGCACTTCTTGCAAGTGTGGTAGTGTCGTCTGGAGATTCCGATATTTTAGTTGCTTTAGCTCAATATGCAGGTGTTGTTGTTTTTGGATTGGTATTAATGATTACTTTTTACTCCATAATTGTTTTTACTGTAACTAAAAAAAATCCGTTTTGGTTTCTAAAACAAATAAGTCCAGCACAATTATTGGCATTCTCTACGAGCAGTAGTGCTGCAACATTACCAGTAACTATGGAACGTGTTGAAGAGCATATTGGTGTCCATAAGGAAGTATCGAGCTTTGTTTTACCTGTTGGAGCTACTATTAATATGGATGGAACGAGTTTATATCAAGCCGTTGCAGCTGTTTTTATATTTCAGGCTTTAGGTTTGGAGTTAACATTCGCAGATCAATTAACTATTGTTTTAACTGCTTTATTAGCCTCTATTGGTAGTGCAGCAGTACCAGGAGCAGGTATGGTTATGTTGGTTATTGTATTAGAATCTGTTGGAATGCCTCCAGAATTATTGCCAATTGGTCTTGCGCTTATATTTGCTGTAGATCGTCCTTTGGATATGTGTCGTACAGTAGTTAATGTAACAGGAGATGCTATGGTAGCCATGCTCGTTGCAAAATCGGTTGGTAAACTAGGAGAGCCTCATGTGAGAAATTGGGATGACCATTATGAAGAAGTTAAGTAAGCAGAGAACCAATTTTTTTTCAAAAATTGTGTGAATCGCTTATCCTGAGCATAGACGAAGGATCTTTTAATTATATAAAAAGTATAAGAGAACCAATTTTTTTTCAAAAATTGTGTGAATCGCTTATCCTGAGCATAGACG
>CAYRVY010000314.1:0-610 GCA_964427695.1 uncultured Flavobacteriaceae bacterium | reverse complement strand
AAGGATCTTTTAATTATATAAAAAGTATAAGAGAACCAATTTTATTCACATTTAATTAATTGAATATAACGATTTAAAGAATCCATTTTAATCAAAAAGAATTCCTCGATGCTTTGCGTCGAGGTTTCCGTTGAAATTGTCATTCCTGTGAAAAACGGGAATCTAAAATATAGAATTTTGATTTTTGACCTTTAGATAAAAATGAAACCAGTAAAATACCTTGTATGCTCTGCGTCGAGGATAGTTGGTTTCAAAAAATTCTTTATTTTGGGTTACATAAATATATCATTGCCATAATTTATTCCAAGAATTTCGCTTTTAGCTCTGGAGTAGGTATCATACATTGTTCTTTTTTACCATACCATTTATAACGATTTTTAGCTATATAATCGTAAACCCAGTTTCTGATAAAAGGAGGAATGATAAAAAATATGCTCATTAAATTATTCGGAAACCCTAAATGTTTGACGATTTGTAGCGCAGCTGAAGACTTTACTGATAATCCATTGGTTTTAGAATAGAGTAAGATGGAATCTGTTTTAGAAGTGTCTAAATTATACTGCTTAATTATTTGCTTACCAACATCGCTTTGCAAAGTCGCAAACATAAA
>CAYRVY010000313.1:0-3250 GCA_964427695.1 uncultured Flavobacteriaceae bacterium | reverse complement strand
CTCAAGCACAATGGTGGGGAAACGAAAAAGTAAAAGGAAATGGCAACATGACTACCGAAACCAGAACTACTGAAGATTATGATGGTATTAAATGTGCAGGCTCTATGGACTATATTTTAGTAGCAGGGACAGAAGGAAAGATTAAAATTGAAGGTGAAGAAAATTTGCTGAAACATATTATTACAGAAGTCAAAAATGGAAATCTTATTGTAAAAGTTGAAAAAGGTATAAGCTTAAGACCAAGCTGGAATAAAACAATTAAAATTACGATTCCATTTAAGGATATTTCCAACGTTTCTTTAGCTGGTTCTGGAGATCTCTGGAATGAAGATGTAATCACTTCAAATGACTTTGATGTGTCTTTAGCAGGATCAGGAGATGTTATTATAAACGTTCAGGCATCTTCGCTTGAAAGCAGTTTAGCAGGTTCTGGTGATTTAACATTAAAGGGAAAGACAAATTATCTCAATGTTAGAGTAGCTGGATCTGGTGATATCCACGGATTTGGATTGCAAGCAAATCACACAACGGTTTCTGTTGCTGGTTCGGGCGATGCTGAAGTGGTAAGCAACGAAAGTTTAAAAGCGCGTGTTTCTGGTTCTGGTGATATAGAATATAGAGGCAATCCGACTAAAGAGGATACTAAAGTTTCAGGTTCTGGAAGTATTAGTAATTAAATTGTATATGATAATAAAAAAAAGCCGCTTTATAAGCGGCTTTTTTGTTTGGTAAACTTAAATAGATTATTTAACATATTTCGTTTTTGTAATAGTACTTAACACTATAAAAGATATTACAAAGAAAAAAGCCAAAAACAGTACAGACCATTGCATAGAATCTGTTAATGCAATTAACAATCCGAAGACAATCATTCCCAATACAATTGCTAATTTTTCTGATACGTCATAAAAACTAAAATACGTTGCATGGTCTTCAGTTTCAGGTAATAATTTTGAATATGTAGATCGAGATAACGACTGTATTGCTCCCATTACTAAACCAATTAATCCACCAAGAGCATAAAAATATGTAGTCACATTTGGCTGTTCTTTGTTTAACATAAAAGCAATAAAACATACAATTCCCCAAATAACAATAGTAATTTTTAATGTTTTTAAATTCCCTATTATATTAGATAATCGCGAAAATATAAATGCTCCAAAAATAGCAACAATTTGTACTAATAAAATGGTTAAAATAAGATTGGTTGTAGGCAAACCTAACTCTTTACTTCCAAAAATTCCTGCCATTAAAATTATTGTTTGTACGCCAACGCTATAGAAGAAAAAGGAAATTAAAAACCTTTTCAATTGTGGATAATTAGCTAAATCTTTAGCAACAATTTTTAATTCCTTAAATCCTTTTAAAATATAATCCTTTTGTGGTTTGTGATTATAAATATTATTAGGTAGTTTCCTATAAGTAATTTGAGCAAAGCCAAGCCACCAAATACCAACTAATAAAAATGTAATTCTTGGTGCTAAAGTTGAATCTGTAATACCAAACCATTCAGGTTTTTGTACCATCATTAAACTGAAAAGTAATAACAAAATAGAGCCTGAATAACCATACATAAATCCTTTTGCACTTACATTATCTTGTTGCTCTGGGTAAGCTACTTCAGGTAAATAAGCATTATAAAATACTATACTACCCCAAAAACCAATACTAGCAGTAATTGTGAACACAATTGCTACCCAAAGAGTTTCTTCTCCTTTAAAGAAAAATAAAGCCATGACAGATAGCGATCCTAGTAAACAAAAGAATTTTAAAAATTTAAGTTTGTTTCCAGTATAATCTGCAATTCCAGATAAAATTGGTGAAATAATTGCTACTATTAAAAAAGAGAATGCTAATGTATAATCATATAAACTAGTGGGATTCCAATATGTCCCTAAAAACTGAATATCTCCTTGTACATTCAAAAATGACTCAGTAATACTACTATAGTAAATTGGAAAAACAGCAGTACTAATCACTAAAGAGTATACTGAATTTGCCCAATCATAAAAAGCCCAGGCGTTTAGTAATTTCTTACTTCCCTTTTTTAATTCTTTCATGTGTCTATAATATTTGATAATTCCGTCACATGGAACATCCATATTAGTCATTCCTTTGAGTTCGAAATTAAATTATGGATGTTTCATAATAAAAAAAACTGCTCTTTTATGAGCAGCTTCTAAAGTAAACATTTATTTTAAAATGGAAGTTATTTAAATAAACTACCTCGACAGAGCATACGAGGTGTTAAATTGAGTTTGCTACGCAAACATCCTTAATTCCGACCCAGAGAATCGGGGAATTAAACCACATCTTCTCGTCCGCCGAAGCGGAACGCGAAGGAGGATTAAACAAGTTCATTATTTAAATGAGGTAGCACCAAACTTTCTGGCTTCTTCTTTGGCTTTTGGAGCCAATCTTATAAGATCAGCTATTCTTGAATCATTAGATGGATGCGTGCTTAAAAATTCTGGTGGTGCTTGTCCTCCACTATTGGCTTTCATACGTTTCCATAATTCGGCAGCTTCATCTGGGTTATAACCAGCAATTGCCATTAAGTACAATCCAATTTTGTCTGCTTCAGTTTCATGTGCTCTACTAAATGGTAGTATAACACTAACTGTTGTGCCAACTCCATAATATTGGTTAAAAGCGTTTCTTGATTTTTCATCTTTAATTGCAATATTACCAGCAACAGAAAGACCTTGCTGAATTAAACCTGCACTCATACGCTGTTGCCCATGATTTGCTAATGCATGTGCCACTTCGTGTCCCATAATAGCTGCAACTCCTGTTTCTCCATTCGCAATTGGAAGTATTCCTGTATAAAACACAATTTTTCCTCCTGGCATACACCAAGCATTTACTGCTTTATCGTTTACAAGAGTATATTGCCATTTGTAATCTTTAAGGTATCCTTGATGTCCATTTGCGTCAAGCCATCTCTCTGCTGCAACAGCAATACGCTGTCCTACTCTTGTAATCATTTCAGCATCCGAAGTTCCTTTTACAACCTTATTTTCACTCAAAAATTGATTGTATTGCTGAAAAGCTGTTGGGAATAATTGAGAGTTAGGCACAAGTGCCATTGTCTTTTTTCCTGTAAAAGGATTTGTAGCACATGAAAGAATGAATATAATTAATCCAAATACTACAATAGTCTTTTTAAGTTTCATTTTTTTGAGGTTTAATTATTTAATCTCGTTGTTCATTTATAAAATAGATAGAATAAAATTGTTTAATGCTTTAT
>CAYRVY010000312.1:0-3269 GCA_964427695.1 uncultured Flavobacteriaceae bacterium | reverse complement strand
AGAGAATTTAAGAAAAGAAATAGATGGAATTTAAAACATAAGGGTAAAATTTTAAAGTCTTGTTGTTATATATATATATATAAGAAAAAGTGAATAAAGAAGATGTATTAATAAAATGGATGGATGGTGAGTTAACTGCTGAAGAACTTGAGCTGTTTCAGCAGCAACCAGAATACGCTTCTTATAAAAAACTGTATAAGAATGCCCTTTATTTTAAATCTCCAAAAATTAATAAAGAAAAACAATTAGCATATTTCAAATTACGATTAGAAAAAGAAAATAATTTTACTACAAAATATATAACACCTTATAAATTTTTATTGAGAATTGCAGCTATATTTGTAATTAGTTTTGGTTTATATTTTACTTTAATGAATGAGGGTTTAACCAAAGTAAATACTTTAGCAGCTCAACATACCAATGTAACTCTCCCAGATAATTCGGAAGTTACAATTAATGCTGCTTCATTAGTAAAATATAATAAAGAGGATTGGAATAAAAAGCGAAAACTTACTCTTGAAGGCGAAGCGTTTTTTAAGGTAGCAAAAGGTGCTAAATTTGTGGTAAATACTAAAATGGGAATTGTAACAGTATTAGGCACTCAATTCAATATTAAACAAAGAAATAAACTTTTTGAAGTTCAATGCTTTGAAGGATTGGTAAATGTAGAAATTGGTAAAACTAATATAAAGTTACAGGCAGGAGAAACTATCCGTTTTATTAATAACAAGTTGACAGAAGGAAAAATAAGCCTAACAAAACCTTCTTGGATTGATGGTAAAAGTAGTTTTAAAAGCATCCCTTATTACGAAGTAATAGCAGAGTTTGAAAGGCAATTTGGAGTTATTATTGTTATTGAAAATGTAGATAGAGATAAGTTATTTACTGGTAGTTTTGTGCATGATAATAAAGAATTGGCATTAAAATCCATCACACAGCCCTTTAAACTGAGCTATGATATTGATAACAAAAATGTTAAACTATTTAAGCATGAGTAAATGCTTATATGCATTTAGTTATTTATTATTTTTTCTTTGTTTCCAAATTCTATCTGCTCAAAATATTCAGGAAAAACAATTGCTTACAGAAGTTCTAAAAGATTTGGAAAATCGATACCAATGCGATTTTTCATATTCAGACGAAGACATTAGGAATGTTATATTAGTGCCACCATCTCCCAAACTAACATTTAGAGAGGCCATAAAGTATTTAATTGACAATACCAATTTACTCTTTAACATCTTGGAAAATAAATTTGTGACTATTATTTTCCCAGATTTAGTTAAAGCTACTATTTGTGGTAACATTCTGGATGATGAAACTCTGGAGCCTATTGAAAGTGCAACTATAGAAACTACAATAGCTTCTAAAATAAGTGATGTAAAGGGTTATTTTGAAATTAAAAATATTAAGGTTGGAGATACTCTTATAATAAGACATCTTAGTTACGCAACACAAAAAATAATTGTTGCCAATTTAAATACACCCTGTTTAAACATTAGGCTAAACCCAATGGAGCAGATTTTGAGTGAAGTTGTAATATCAAATTATATTACAAAAGGAATTAGTAAAACTGCCGAAGGTTCTTTTAAAATAAACTTTGAGCAGTTTGGGATATTGCCTGGACTTATAGAATCTGATGCTTTACAGGCGGTACAATCCTTACCAGGAATCCACAGTTTAGACGAATCAGTTACAAATATCAACATAAGAGGAGGCTCTAACGATCAAAACCTAATTACTTGGGATGGCATTAAAATGTACCAAGCAGGACATTTTTTTAGTTTAATATCGGCTTTTAATCCTAATATGACTCATAGCGTTACTTTAATTAAAAACGGTACGAATTCATCACTCTCCGATGGTGTTTCGGGTACAATTGCTTTAAAAAGTTCGGATAAAATAAATGCAAATTTTAAAACATCTCTTAGCGTAAACCTTATTAATATAAATGGATTAATAAGTATCCCTATTGGAAAAAAAGCTTCCATTCAAATTTCTGGAAGACGGTCTTTTAGTGATTTGATAGACACATATACATCAAACAGTTATTTTGAGAAGGCCTTTCAAAATACCGAAGTTTTACAAAATGAAAGTAATGTAATATCGACAGATGATAATTTTATTTTCTATGACATTGAAACTGTTTTAAATTATAAAATATCCAACAAGGAAAAACTGAAAATAAGTTTCATTAACACACAAAATAAAGTGGCCTTTTTAGAAAGCGCATTTATTAATAATGTGGAAGAATCAAGAGAAAGTGCATCTAAACAACAAAATATTGCACTAAGCTTATTTTATCAGCGTAATTGGAACAAAGTATTTAAAACAACACTACAAGTATATGGTCTTAAATACAATTTGAAGGCTAATAATGCCGATCTTCTTAACGATAAACAATTATTACAAGAAAACAGTATTGAGGAAATTGAAATTAAACTCAATTTTAATTACATAATTAATAAAACTATAAACCTAAACGGAGGATATAGTTTTAATGAATCGGGAATTTATAATTTAGAAGAATTTACTAACCCTTTGCTTCAAGTTTTTTCAAAAGATGTTTTAAAAAAACATGCTTTATTTTCAGAATTTAAATTTTATTCGTTAAATGGTAGAATATATCTGAAACCTGGAATACGCCTTAATTACATCCACCCATTTAATCAATTTATTTTAGAACCTAGACTAAATTTTAAATACAATTTTTTAGATGTGCTAACTTGGGATATTTTAGGAGAGTTTAAACATCAAACAGCAACTCAATTTGTTAATTTTCAAAACGACTTTCTTGGAATTGAAAATCGTAGATGGATTGCATCTAACAATAAAGATATACCCGTTATTAAAAGTAAACAACTGTCAACAGGACTTACCTATAAAGATAAAGGCTGGCTAATAAATGTCGAAATATTTTATAAAAACGTAAGGGGAATTACTTCACAAAGTCAAGAATTTAGAAACCAATATGAATTTAGTAAATCCAAAGGAAAATATTTTGGCAAAGGAGTAGATTTATTTATTAACAAAAAAATACATAATTTAAGTATTTGGGGGAGTTACTCGTATCAAGATATTAATTACGAATTTAGAACTTTACAGAGCAAGAGTTTTACTAATAATTATAATTTAAACCATTCATTTAACTTAGGTGTTGCATATACAATAAAGAATTTTAAAATGGCAACAGGCTTTAAATGGCATACAGGAAAGCCTACTACAAACCCTGTATTTGGCAACGAAGTAATTAACGATATAATAAATTA
>CAYRVY010000311.1:0-3287 GCA_964427695.1 uncultured Flavobacteriaceae bacterium | reverse complement strand
TTTGTTAATCAAATATATAATTGTAAATTTGCAAACTCTTTTTAAGAGAGGAATGTTTAATTAGAAAATTATTTAGTGTGGATACATTAAGCTACAAAACAATTTCGGCAAACAAAGCTACTGTAAACAAGCAATGGGTTTTAGTTGATGCTGAAGGGCAAACATTAGGTCGTATGGCTTCTAAAGTTGCAATACTATTAAGAGGCAAACACAAACCTAACTTTACACCACACGTTGATTGCGGAGACAATGTTATTGTTATAAACGCAGAAAAAATCAACTTAACTGGGAACAAATGGACAGACAAAACTTATATTCGTCACACAGGTTATCCAGGTGGTCAAAGAACTTTAACTGCTACAGAATTGTTTGGAAAAAGTCCAGCAAGATTAGTAGAAAAGTCAATTAAAGGAATGTTGCCTAAAAACAAATTAGGTGCAGTATTATTCCGTAATTTAAATGTTGTTGTTGGACCTGAGCATTCTCACGAAGCCCAAAAACCAAAAACCATTAACTTAAACGAAGTTAACTAAATGGAAGTAATTCACAAAATTGGTCGAAGAAAAACGGCTGTTGCTCGTATTTATGTTTCAAAAGGAAAAGGCAACATTACGATTAATAAAAAAGATGTTAATACATACTTTCCAACTGCTACTTTACAATATAAAGTAAATCAACCGTTACAATTAACTAACAATGAAAAAACCTTTGACATTAAAGTAAGTGTATTTGGTGGAGGTATGACAGGTCAAGCAGAAGCTGTTCGTTTAGCAATCTCTCGCGCTATGTGCGAATTAGATGAAGAAAACAGAGGCATCTTAAAACCTGAAGGATTATTAACAAGAGACCCAAGAATGGTTGAGCGTAAAAAATTCGGACAGAAAAAAGCGCGTAAAAAATTCCAATTCTCTAAACGTTAATCCTGAATTTATTTCAGGATCTGTTAATCAGGTTCAGAAATTAAAAAACACTAAAACAATTCCGATAATCATCGGAACAGTATAAAAACCAGTTATTGTTGTCCATGACAATTAAGTCAGGATTTAGTTTAGCATCTAAATGGTTAAGGCCTTAAAAAAAGTCACTCAATCATTGCTAATTCAACAGAACGTAAACTATCACAAATGGCAAAATTAGAAGTAAAAGAATTATTAGATGGAGGTGTACACTTTGGTCACCTTACAAGAAAATGGGATCCAAATATGGCTCCGTACATTTATATGGAGCGTAATGGCATCCATATTATAAACCTTTATAAAACAGTTGCAAAATTAGAAGAAGCATCTCAAGCTTTGAGTAAAATTGCAGCATCAGGCAGAAAAATATTATTTGTAGCTACCAAAAAACAAGCAAAAGACATTGTTGCAGAAAAAGCAGGAAACGTAAACATGCCGTATATTACCGAAAGATGGCCTGGTGGAATGTTAACCAATTTTATTACAATTAGAAAAGCTGTTAAAAAAATGGCTTCTATTGATAGAATGAAAAAAGATGGTACATTTTTAACGCTTTCTAAAAAAGAACGTTTACAAGTAGATCGCTTAAGAGCTAAATTAGAAAAGAATTTAGGTTCAATTTCAGATATGACTCGTCTTCCAGGAGCAATATTTGTGGTTGATATTAAGCGTGAGCATATCGCAATAAAAGAAGCACAGAAATTAAAAATTCCAATATTTGCAATGGTTGATACAAACTCTGACCCAAGACAGGTGGATTATGTAATTCCAGCAAATGATGATGCTTCAAAATCTATTAATAAAATCCTATCTCATGTAACTGATGCAGTTGCTGAAGGCTTAGCCGAAAGAAAAGCGGAGAAAAATGCTAAAACAGAAGGCGATGACAAAACAGTTAAAACTGAAATAAAAGAACCTGTTAAGGTTGAAGTTGAAGCTGACACTAAAGAAGCGACAAAAGAACCTCTTAAGACTGAAGTTAAAGCTGACACTAAAGAAGCGACAAAAACGAAAGTTAAAACGGCTTCTGTAGTAATTTCACAAGAAGAAGAATAAAACCAATAATCATAAATTAAATAAAGTAGTCGTTTAATGAGTTTCTTCTCGAAATAAGTTAAACGACTTTTTTAAATTAAATATATATAATATTATGACAAAAATAAGCGCAGCCGAAGTAATGAAATTAAGAAAAACTACTGGAGCTGGAATGATGGATTGTAAAAATGCATTAGTAGAAGCAGAAGGAAATTTTGATAAAGCAATCGAAGTTCTTCGTAAAAAGGGACAAAAAGTAGCTGCAAAAAGAGCAGATCGCGAATCATCAGAAGGCGCTGCAATTGCAATAGTAAACGATTCTAATACAGTAGGTGTTTCTATTGTTTTGGGATGCGAAACCGACTTTGTAGGTAAAAACGAAAGCTTTATAAATTTAACACATCAATTAGCTGAAGTAGCATTGTCTCAATCTTCTAAAGAAGAGTTTTTAGCTGCAAATTTTAATGGCATGTCTGTATCAGAAAAATTAATTGAGCAAACAGGAGTTATTGGCGAAAAATTAGAAATCACTGCCTTTACAAAAATAGAAGCTCCTTACGTTGGATCTTACGTACACATAAACAAAATTGCAGCTTTAGTAGGCTTATCATCTAGTGTAGATAATGCCGAAGTTTTAGCAAAGGATGTTGCAATGCAAGTTGCATCAATGGGAGCAACAACTTTGTCTTATAAAGACTTTGATCCCGCTTTTATTGCATCAGAAACTGAAGCAAGAATTGCAATTATTGAAAAAGAAAATATTGACCTTGGCCGTTTAGGTAAAACACTTAAAAACGTACCTCAATATATTTCAATGGCACAATTATCTGAATCTGTTTTAGCACAAGCTGAAGAAAATGCTAAAGCACAGCTAAAAGCTGAAGGGAAACCAGAGCAAATTTGGGACAAAATCCTTCCTGGTAAAATGGAACGTTTTATTTCTGACAATACAACACTTGATCAAGAACAATGTTTATTAGATCAAAATTTTATTAAAGATGATAAAATTAATGTTGCAAAATATGTTTCTTCATATGGAGATGTAGTAGTTACAGATTTTAAACGTGTATCACTAGGCTAGACAATTAAACCATATAAATACTAGAAAGCTTCGATTAAAATCGAGGCTTTTTTTATATCTTAATTTCTGCGTTTTCAAATTAAGATATTGCTTATATTTGTAAAACTCTAGTTCTTAAGAAAGCAGGAATCTCATAAATTAACAAATGAAACATCCATGTCAAAGTTTTTGTCACCCGAGGGAATGACTTTTGAGGCGGATAAGCAGTTAAGTAA
>CAYRVY010000310.1:0-3295 GCA_964427695.1 uncultured Flavobacteriaceae bacterium | reverse complement strand
TTCTAGTAAATTCATAATATGAATATACGAATAATAGCTGATTTAAACTAGAGCCTTTTTTTATAACGAATTCACGTTAATCTATTAAAAAAAGTTAATCTTATAATACCAATTTAATTTTGTGATGTCGTTATAATTATATTGAATTATTTTTTGCAAGATTGAAGGGAAAATTATTTAGCATAGCCTTTGTTATGGTAAATAATTTTTACAAAAATATTGTGAAAAAGAAACAAAATAATACGACATTATAAATTTATATTGGTATAAAACACTAAAGCGAGTATAATTATACTCGCTTTAGGCTAAAAACACCTTTTAGGTAATTGTCTATTAATGTGTCAATTATTAATCCAACAAGTAGGGTAAAGGTGTTTTATTATTCTTTTTAAATTGTATTATGATCTTAAATAGTTAATTAATACCTCGTATGCCTGCTGCGGTAGGCAGGCTCTGCGTCGAGGTATTTTATTTACCATTGCAGAGACATTGGGCTTGTAATACCAATGTCTCACTTTATGCAACGATACTGCTACTAATCTTAGTTCATGGGATTATAATATCCATATTTATAAAATTTAAATTCTTCATTATTGAGGGTTTTAAGAATTAATACTTCGTTTAAATTTGATTCCACTTTGTTTTTTAGATTTTATAATCTCAATGATTTTTTCTTTCGTTAAAGGCTTATTTACATAGCCAGAGCAAAACTTATTTTTTAGTGCTTCAGCTATGTCCTTCTCATTATTAGATGAGGATAAAAAATACACTTCTATCGGGTTTTCTATAAATGCGTTTATTTTTGTCAATTTGTTTAAAAACTCAAAGCCATTCATGACAGGCATATTAATATCCAACAAGATTAAATCAATATTAAAAAGCGTCTCGAATTCTGAACGTTTTAGTATTTTTGTGATATAGTCAAGTGCTGTGTTACCGCTATTAAAAACTTTTGTAATTGAGTGTTTACTAGCTATGGAGATGATTTTTTGATTGATAAAACAGTCAATTTTATTATCATCTATAAGCACTATGTATTTCATTTTTTTTATGCTTTGTAAATATTAGGCAACAGGATATCTATTTGCGTTTCTTTTTTTAGAATACTTGTTACACTTATTTCACCGCCAAGTTGTTCTACAGCGTTTTTAGTGATATATAATCCTAAACCTGTGCCACCTACTGTGGTATTGCTTCTGTAATAAAGATCGAAAACTTTGTCTAATTCACTTTTTTTAATGCCGTTTCCGTTGTCTTTTATAGAAATTTTAATACCATCTTTATACCTAAATGCATTTATTATTATAAAAGGAGTATGTTCAGTAGTAAAGGGTCTTTGATATTTAACAGCATTTTGCAACAGATTTTGTAAAATTGATCTTAATAGTTGGCGGTTAGAAATAAATTTAAATTCTTTTGGGATATTTATGTTGATGCTGATTTTTTTAAACCCGTCGATATGATTTAAATTAATAAGTGTTTGATTTACTAATTCATTAAAATCGATCTGTTCTTTTTTACTAGAATTATTTAGCATTAGTGAAGAGGCAGAAAGATTATCAATCAATCTTTTCCCGTCATTTAAAACTTTTTCAACCATCTCTATAAGTTCTGAAGCACTTTCCGTTTTAATTTCATGTTTCAATAAATCAATCAAGCCTTCTAAAGAGGTAAAAGGAGCTCTTAAGTCATGTCCTGAACGATATAATAATAACTCAAGATCTTTAGTTTTTTTTCTAAGTTCATTAAAGGTCGTTTTGCGTTCTGTAATATCATGAGCAATGCTTAACACTACATTTTTACCATCAATAACAGCACGATGTGAAATAATTTCAACAACGATTTTTTTACCTTGTTTTGAAGTGATTTGAAATTCAAATTTTTGAGGTTTTTTTGAAGGCACCTTTATGGAATCATTAAAGAATGTTCTATCGGTTTTAGAAAGTAAACCGGTATTGCTAATATGCCCATTAATAATTTCTTTTTTAGTAAAACCAGACAATTTCTCGGCAGCAGTATTACAGTTTTTAACCACACCATTCATATCGCTAATAAAATAAGCATCAGGTGCCGAATCAAAGATGAGTTTAAACTTTTTTTCAGCTATTTTTAAATGCTCGATATTTTCTTTGTTTCTTGTTATGTCAAAACGTATGGCCACATATTTTTCAATATTGCCATCATTGTCAGTAAATGGTACAATAGTAATTTTATGCCAATAAAAACTACCATCTTTTTTCTTATTACAAATTTCTCCTCTCCAAATTCTTTTAGAGCTAATTGTTGTCCACAGGCCTTTAAACAAAGCATCTGGTTGTTTTTCCGATTTTAAAATGCGGTGGCTTTGTCCCAATAGTTCCTGCTCATCATAACCAGATTCTTTGCAAAAGGTATCATTCACATATATAATAATGCCTTTAGGGTCAGTTATTGACACCATAGAAGACTTGTTCAAAGACTTTATAAGTTGTTCTTCCTGATTATCATTCCATATAGATTTTGAACTTATTTCCATGCTAAAGTTTGTGGCTTATATTCTAAATAATCTATACTTTTTTCAATAGTGTTAAATACTCTTGAAGGTATGCTGGGCTTATATATTCTTATATAATTATGAATTAATAATTTAAGGGACAATGAGTTTACTATAAATGAAGTTTTCGTGAAACTTGTATTTAACTTAAATTTTTTTGCAAGTAAACTAAAGGTACTGCAGGAAAGCACTCCGGTTATATTTCTTAGATCTAATAATAATGGTGTTGGTGTTTCTTTAATAATAGTAGCAGCAACATATATATATCTGTTTAATTGCCCAGCATTAAAACTGTAGCAATTCTCTTCATTTTCAATTTTGAAATATAAAAATCCTCTAGGGTCTTTATAGAATTGACTCGCCAGAGTAATAAATTTTTCTTCAGATATATAATAATCAGTAATCATAATACCTATTTTGGTTGCAAAAAACAATAAACAATAGCAGTGCCAAAATTAAAATACAAACAATAAAACTCGTAAAATATTGGTATAAAGATAGATAAAGATTGTGTTTGTTATTGAAGAAGAAAATCATACTCACGGATTACCGTGACCAATGTTTATATTTATACGCATACACGGAATACCGAGACTAAGATTTAGGTCTAATTATTCCAAATTTTTTCATGCGGTCCCGCAAAGTGCTTGGTTTAATGTCTAATAACACAGCAGCTCCTTCTTTGCCATCAATTTTCCACTGGATCTCATTTAGAATTTTAAGAATATGGTTGCGTTGTACCTCCTCAAGAGCATTATTACT
>CAYRVY010000309.1:0-3308 GCA_964427695.1 uncultured Flavobacteriaceae bacterium | reverse complement strand
TATTAAATTGGTGTTCGTGAATGCTTCGCATTTGCCAAGTCGCTCAAAAAGCCAACCACACGAGCCAAAACTTGTCAAAGAGTATGCTTTGCAACGCTATCAGCAGATCGGAAAATAAACCCAGGCAGCAAACTTAAGAAGGCTATACCCAATAAGGGTTTTAGTGGTAAATTGAAAGTAAATGCAAGTAATAAACCTTCAATTTTATTCAAAGGGCGTATTGATTTCAAATGTTTTTCGAACCCAAAAGTTTTCTATTTTCCCAATAACCCAATAACCCAATAACCCAATAACTAAATTATAGTGGATTGCCCTAAATGAATGTTTTTAAAGTTAAGGTTACTATCGTTAGGATTAATTATAACATCTTCTATAAAATCACCAACTTTTGTAGTTGTTATATTATCGTATTTGGTGTTTAAATCTGGTGTTGTTATACGTAATTTCAAAGATTTTTCGACTGCATCCCGAATCAAATCAGCTTCATCATTCAATTTAAAATGGTCTAACAACATAGCAGCCGATAAAATAGAAGCAATTGGGTTGGCAATGCCTTTCCCTTTTGCTTGAGGATAGGATCCATGAATAGGTTCGAACATTGCATAGTTGTTTCCAACCGAAGCCGAAGCCAATAAACCAATAGAACCTCCAATAACACTGGCTTCGTCACTTATAATATCACCAAACATATTTTCGGTTAAAATCACATCAAACTGTTTGGGGTTTAAAATGAGTTGCATAGCAGCATTATCAACAAACAAGAAATCTAAAGAAACGTCTGGATATTGTTCGGCAATTTCAGTAACCACCTTACGCCATAGTCTTGAACTTTCTAGAACATTAGCTTTATCTACTAACGTTACTTTATTTTTTCTGGATATTGCAGCCTTAAAAGCGAGATGTGTAATACGCTCAATTTCATAACGTGAGTATTCACACAAATCGGAAGCAGTATTACCATCGTCACTTATTTGTTTTTTACCAAAATAAATACCTCCTGTTAACTCGCGATAAATACTAATATCTGTGTCTTTAATAATGTTCTTTTTTAAAGGCGATTTATTCAGTAGAGTTTCATAGGCTTTAACAGGTCTTATATTGGCAAATAAACCAAGCTCTTTTCGTAATTTTAAAAGCCCTTGTTCTGGTCGTATTTTGGCTGAAGGGTCCTTATCGTACTTTGGGTCTCCAATAGCGCCAAACAAAATGGCATCACTGGATTTGCAAATATTAAGAGTGTCTTCTGGTAAAGGAACACCATGCTTATCTATTGCCACAGCACCAACCGGAGCATAGTTAAAACTAAATTTATGGTCAAATTCCATAGCTATAGCTTTCAATACTTTTATTGCTTGCTCTGTAACTTCTGGACCTATACCATCACCTGGTAATACAGCAATGTTTAATTTCATTGAAAAAGAGTTTTTTCATTTCCTCAAAGGAGGAAATCTTATTATTATTTTTATTTTATTTTTTAGCCACTAACCCACGAATGTTTTATAACTGTATTATTTTCTTAAACTAATTTTAACTGCTAACTTAAGACTGTTTGTTATAAACTTTTTCAAACGCTTCAATGTTTTCTCTTTTGCTTAATAAATAATCTATATCATCATAGCCGTTTATCATACATGTTTTTTTGTAGGCATCGATTTTAAATTCTTCAGTATCTTGTGTTCCATCAATTTTAATAACTTGCGTTTCTAAATTTACGTTAATCTGTATGTTAGGATTAAGCTTAATTTCTTGTAATAGTTTTTTTAAAAATTCAGACGATACTTGCACAGGAAGCAAACCATTATTAAGCGCATTTCCTTTAAAAATATCGGCAAAAAAGCTGGATACTATAACTTTAAAACCATAATCTACTAAAGCCCAAGCTGCGTGTTCGCGACTCGAACCACATCCAAAATTATCTCCAGCAATAAGAATACTGCCTGAATAGTTAGTGTTGTTTAAAATAAAATCTGAATTTGAATCTCCATTTTTGTTGTATCTCCAGTCTCTAAAGACATTATCTCCAAAACCAAGTTTGTCTGTCGCCTTTAAAAAACGAGCAGGAATAATTTGGTCTGTATCCACATTTTCAATATCTAAAGGAACTGCTCTTGATGTTAATGTTGTAAACTTTTTCATATTAGCTACACAAATTCTAATTGTTCTATTTCTTGAGTTACATTCACTATTTTTCCTGCAATAGCTGTTGCAGCAGCTACTAATGGACTTGCTAAAATTGTTCGGGACCCTTGTCCTTGGCGACCTTCAAAATTTCTATTGGATGTTGATACACAATATTCGCCTTGTGGAATTTTATCATCGTTCATTGCCAAACAAGCCGAACAACCCGGTTGTCTCAATTCGAATCCAGCATTAACAAAAACAGCTTTCAATCCTTCTTCAAAAATTTGAGATTCTACTTGTTTACTTCCCGGAACTAACCAAGCCGTTACGTTTTGTGCTTTTTGTTTGCCTTTTATATAATTAGCAGCGATTCTAAAATCTTCAATTCTGGAGTTGGTACAGCTTCCTATAAATACAAAATTAATAGGTTTATTAATTAAAGATTTACCTGCTTCAAAATTCATATATTCCAAAGATTTTTTAAATGAAGCATTACCATTTAAAGGTATAGTTTCAGAAATCTTAATTCCCATTCCGGGATTGGTTCCATAGGTAATCATTGGTTCAATATCTTTCGCGTCAAAATGATATTCTTTATCGAATGTAGCTTCTTCGTCTGTAGGAAGTGTTTTCCAGTAAGCAACTTTTTCATTAAAAATATCACCTTTTGGTGCAAATTTTCTTCCCTCAATATAATTAAAAGTAGTTTGGTCTGGAGCAATCATGCCACCACGAGCTCCCATTTCTATACTCATATTACAAACTGTCATTCGACCTTCCATAGACATATTTTCGAATACATCTCCAGCATATTCGCAGAAATAACCTGTGCCTGCATTGATGCCGATTTTTGATATAATATAAAGAATGACATCTTTTGGTAAAACACCATTTTTTAATTTGCCATTTACAGAAACTCTTAAACTTTTAGGTTTGTTTAGCAGTAAACACTGACTAGCAAATACTTGAGAAACTTGACTTGTGCCAATTCCGAAAGCAATTGCTGCAAAAGCACCATGTGTTGAGGTGTGACTATCACCACAAACTATGGTCATTCCAGGAAGTGTCAAACCCAATTCCGGTGCTATTACATGCACGATACCATTGTATTTGTGCCCTAACTCGTATAGAGTAATTCCATTTTTTGTACAATTTGTTGTTAATTGTTCAAGTTGTTTTTTAGAAAG
>CAYRVY010000308.1:0-3325 GCA_964427695.1 uncultured Flavobacteriaceae bacterium | reverse complement strand
TCGTTTTAGCAGATATTGGACACTACGAAAGTGAACAATACACAAAAAATGGTTTAGTAGCATTTCTTACAAAAAAAATACCTAATTTTGCAGTCGTTTTATCGAAGACAAATACCAATCCTGTAAAGTATTTATAAACATGCCAAAAAAGAAAGAAGTTAGTGTAGAAGACAGATTACGTGCACTATATGATTTACAATTAATTGATTCTCGTATTGACGAAATCAGAAATGTAAGAGGAGAGCTTCCATTAGAAGTACGTGATTTAGAAGACGAAGTTGAAGGTTTAAAAACCAGACTTGAAAAATTAAATGACAGTCTTGCTAATATAGACGAACAAATTAAAGCAAAAAAGAATCTTATGGAAGAAGCCAAAGCTTTAATTAAAAAATACAATGAGCAACAAAAAAATGTTAGAAATAACAGAGAATTTAATTCACTTACCAAAGAAGTAGAATTTCAAGAATTAGAAATTCAACTCGCCGAAAAGCATATAAAAGAATTTTATGTTCAAATTGAACAAAAAAATGAAGTTATTGGCACTACTAAAGATCATTTAAAAGAACGTACTAATCATTTAAAACATAAAAAAGCAGAATTAGATACAATTCTTGCCGAAACTGAAAAAGAAGAAGATACTTTAACTAAAAAGTCTGAAAAATATAAACAATTAATAGAAGAACGTTTAGTTGAAGCTTATACAAGAATTCGAAAGAATGTAAAAAACGGATTAGCTGTAGTTCCAATTGAAAGAGGAGCTGCAGGTGGCTCATATTTTACCATTCCACCACAAGTAATCGTCGAAATTGCTTCTCGTAAAAAAATTATTACAGATGAGCATAGTGGACGTATTTTGGTTGATGAAGTTCTTGCTACAGAACAAAAAACAAAAATGAAAAAACTATTTGCAAAACTTTAATTACAAAAGAGATTGTACAAAACCTTTATAGAAATGTAGAGGTTTTTTTTACATTATAACTATCGTAATATTACAATATTACAATAATGATTATTTATAGTTTTAATTAAGTTTTCTAAATTTTGTACGACCTATTGTAAAACATAAATTGTCGTGATGAATATAAAAACTTTAGTTCTAGCCTTTATACTTATAGTTACTTTTAGCTGTCAAAATAACGCTCAAGTAAAACCCTCAAAACAATTAAATAAAAGCAATATCGAACTTGGTCTTATAAATGCCAATCCGGTTGAAGTAGCGCTTGAGAACGGCAAGGCGAGAGCGTTTTTTGCAAGTGGCTGCTTTTGGTGTGTTGAAGCTGTTTACGAAAGCATTAAAGGTGTTGATGAAGTTATTAATGGCTATTCTGGAGGACATACTTTAAACCCAACATACAAATCAAGTAATACTGGAATAACAGGTCATGCAGAAGCTGTAGAAGTAATATACGATCCAACCATTATTAATTTTGCAACTCTAATAGATGTTTATTTTGGGTCTCAAAATCCAGCACAAATTAATGGACAAGGTCCAGATAGAGGTTCACAATATCGTTCTATTATTTTTTATCAAAACGATAAACAAAAACAAATTATTTTAGAAAAAAAAGAAGCTCTTTCTAAAAAATTGAATTCCAAAATAGCAGCAGAAATTATGCCTTTTCAAAAATTTTGGATTGCTGAAGATTATCATCAAGATTACGAACGTTTACATCCTGAAAGTAGCTACATTCAAAATGTATCTATTCCAAGATTAAACAAATTCAAAAATAAGTTTCCTCATTTAATAAAAAGTGACCATTAATACAGAAACCAGACCTCACAGGTTTTTAAAACCTGTGAGGTCTTATAATTAAACCTTGCTCGCTTTAAGGGTAAAAATCAAAGGATATAATTTATCTTTTGTTGCGTACATTCCAGAACTGGTTTCAACTAAATCTGGTAGCACATTATAAGGGCTTTCATCATACTCCTTCAAATATTCAATATGCAATCCAGCTTCAGTCAAGGCTGAAACAACTTCTCCTAAACCATGATTCCAGCCATATTCTTTACTTATCATTTTAGAGTTTAAGCCAGCATAAGTACCTTCATATTCTTCATAAATTACATCTTTTTGTTGGTAACCATATTTAATTACAGGTTTACTATCTAAATAATCAAACATCCAAACAATTGGGTGAAATTCAGCCATAAAAAAAGTCCCTCCTTTTTTTAAACGCTCAGCAATAAGTTTTCCCCAAGGTTTTAAATCTGGCAACCAACCAATCACTCCATAACTTGTAAATACAATATCAAACGTTTCGGAAATGTGTTTGGAAGTATCTAAAACATTACAACAAACAAATTTTGCATCAAGATTCAGCTCTTCATTTAATTCACGAGCTAATTTAATTCCTTCATTACTAATGTCAACACCAATACAATTAGCACCTATCCTACTCCAACTCAATGTGTCCTGCCCAAAATGACATTGTAAATGCAGCAATGATTTTCCATTAACATTATCTAAAGCTTCTAGTTCGTATTTCTTTAAAGAGGTCTTCCCACTTTTAAAAGCTTTTATATCATACATTTTACTTTTAGCATGTACATTGACTTTCATATTCCAAGTCGCTTTATTTATTTGAAAATAGTTATTGTTATCAGACATAAATATCAATTTCAACTTCTAATATAAAACATCTTTATCAATGTTCATTATATTTGGTAAAAATCCAACTAATGAAATATTTTATTTATTTATTTATTATTACTCTTACTATATCTTCTTGTAAAAAAGATAAAAATATAGATTCAGAAGAAAAATCATTTACTATTGCAGAAAAAATTGCAAATGCTCATGGTTATAAGAATTGGCAAAATGTTTCAAAAATAGATTTCACTTTTAACGTGGATAGAGATAGTAGCCACTTTGAACGCTCTTGGCAATGGGAACCAAAAACAAATAATGTAGTTATGATTTCTAAAGGAGATACTGTTAGCTATAACCGAGCACAAATTGACAGTACAAATCTCAATACTGATAAAGCATTTATTAATGATAAATACTGGCTTTTGGCTCCTTTTAATTTAGCTTGGGATGAAGGTACAACAATAAGTGAACCTGTTAAAGAAGAAGCTCCTATCAGCAAAAAAGAGCTTAACAAGATTACACTTACTTATTCAAGCGAAGGTGGATATACACCAGATGATGCTTACGATTTTTATTATGGAGATGACTTTTTAATTAAAGAATGGATATTTAGAAAAGCTGATACTAGTGTACCTTCTTTAATTACTTCATGGGAAAATTATCAAGATTTTAATGGAATTAAAATTGCTTTAGAACATAAAAAACTAGAAGGCAATTGGAATCTTAATTTTA
>CAYRVY010000307.1:0-3353 GCA_964427695.1 uncultured Flavobacteriaceae bacterium | reverse complement strand
GGTAATTCTATAATTTTTGAACCGTATTTAAATGCAAAATCCAAACCACCAATAGTTACTTGTTTAAACGGGTTATTTCTTCCTAATCCTCCAAGTAATTTTACAATTTTAGTTTCATCATTAGCCGATACTTTAAGTACAATACCATCTTCATCATTTCTTAAAAGTTCTGATTTCTTAACAATATCGAAAACGCCTTTTGTAACAGGTTTAGGAAACACAAAAGTTTGGTTACCAATAATATATCTTGAACGTAATATTAAAGGCTGAATGCTATCTTTTATCAATATTCCTTCTATTCCTGTTGCCATAGTCATAAATTCACCTTCAAAAGGTGAATTTATAGTTAAGCCACTATCAGTATATGTAATATTCACAGCACCTTCTGTTGGTTTGTTTAGTGCATAAAGAATATTATTAATGCTTTGCACTTGTCCTACTTTTAAAAAATGATTATGAGGTCCGAATGTTCCTGCTTCAACCATTTTTAAATAGTATTCGCCGGAATCGTTTGGAACAATATCTTCTTCGGCTCCTTCAATAAATTCTATAAGCTCTATGGTAATTGGCTGTTTATTATAATCCGTTTTGCGTTTAAACTTATTATTTAAACGAGGCGAAAAATCGGTTTCATAGTATTTAACACGACGTTGTTGTAGTCCATTTATTATTAAATCGCCATCTATAAAAGTTGTTATATATGTTTTTTGTGATAAGAACACATTCTCAGTAGCTCCTTCGCGAATAGCCATCATGCCTTCATAACCAATATAACGAGTTATAAATGCGCCAAATAAAATAAAAATAAAAGAGATATGTAATGTAAGTGTTGCCCATTTCTCTTTTCGTAACAAACGATAACGGAAAATATTTCCAGCAAAATTAATTACGAAAAACCCCATTATTGTTTCAAACCACCAAGAATTATATATTAAAGTTCTAGAATATGGCGTTGGTGATGTTTCCTGGCCTGCATCCAAAAAAGTTCCTGTAATCATTGCTATTATAAAAAGAACAAATAAAACAGCTGTAAGTTTATTTGAAAACAGGATATTAGTGAGTTTTTTTAGCATAACAAAATCGTCTTTTTTAGTCGTGCAAATGTAACTATTTTAGATGATTTTATTAGATATAATTCCTAATTATTTGTTATTATTTCCTTGCCTCGCTTCGAAGATTTTTAAATATAAACGTGTACTCATTTTTCGTGCTCTGCGTTTGGCATTTTCGGCATAATCGCCTTCAAATAATCCGTCTATGGTTTGATACCAAAGGTTTAACCAGATTCCGAAGTGCAATTCAGTTATTGTATTGTTATTTTCTTTATCCACTTTTGTATGTGCTTTTATAGAATCGCTTAAATATTTTCCGTTTAAAAATAAACTCGATTCCCAAAAGGTGGTTAGTATTTAAATATTCTCATTCAATTTTTTACACATTGTTAAAAAAGTATCCTATAGCTTCATATTTTCTAACTTTTTGGGAGAATATGGACACCAATAAAGAATTTCTTGAAACGAGCTATCCTCGAAGCTGAGCTTCGAAGAATTCTCTTGATTAACAAATGTAAGAAGTTGTTTTCAACATCGACTAAATTATTTTGTAACCTTTTTTTAGTTTTCTTATCTAAAGAATAAAAACTTATTAAAAAAAACAAAATAACTAAACCATGGACAGAAAAACTTTTATCAAAAAAACTGCTGGTGTCTTACTATTAGCTGCTCCAGCTTATGCTTTATTAAACTGCTCTTCTTCTGATGATTCTAACTCTAATCCTCTTCCATCTGGTGGTAATCCTGATTGCTTGACAAATGGTACAAATAGTAGCATTGGTAGTAATCATGGACACAGTTTAACAGTTTCTAGTGCAGACGTTAATGCTGGTGCAGAGAAAACATATAGTATCACTGGTAGTTCACCACATTCTCATAGTGTTACGGTTAGCGCAGCTAATTTTACAACACTTAAAAGCAACCAGCAAATTTCTATAAACTCAACTTCAGGAGGTGGTCATACACATAATGTCACTATTTCTTGTGCATGATTTAAGTTTGGATAAATTTTAAATAAGTTGAACAATTATATGCTTATTTTAGCAGTATGATTTCAGTCATTATACTTGGTGCAGGAAACCTTGCCACACATTTATTTAAAGCATTTAATGACGCTGAAAATATTAATATAAATCAATGGTTTAATCGTAGTCTAAAACCACTTCAGCCATTTAAAAATGATGTGGAGATTACCGACGATTTATCTCAACTAAAAGATGCTGATATTTATATTTTGGCTGTTAGTGATGATGCTATTTCTGAGGTTTCTTCTCAACTAATGTTTGAAAACAGACTGGTAGTACACACTTCTGGCAGTGTTGTTATTCATGATTTAGACAAAAAAAACAAACGTGGCGTTTTTTACCCGCTGCAGACGTTTTCAAAAGATGTTGATATAGATTTTTATGAAATCCCAATTTGTTTAGAGATAGAACATAAACAAGACTTAAGTGTTTTAAAGGATTTAGCTACATCTATTAATAGCAAATTTTATAAAGTTAATAGCGACCAGCGTAGTGCATTACACCTTGCTGCTGTTTTTGTGAATAATTTTACCAATCAATTGTATCGCATAGCTCATGAAATTACAGAATATAAAAGTGTAGATTTTAATATCTTAAAACCTCTAATTAAAGAAACAGCGAATAAAATTGATACCTTATCACCTTATTTAGCACAAACAGGTCCAGCAAAAAGAAACGATAAAAAAACTATAAAAAAGCAGTTAAAAGCTCTGGATAAAAACATCCATAAAGAAATTTACGAACTTATAACAAAATCAATTCAGCAAACACATGGGAAAAAGCTATAAAGAATATTTGCAACATATTACCACTTTTATTTTTGATGTTGATGGTGTGCTAACAGATGGTACTGTTACAATTACTACTTCTGGCGAAATGCTTCGGAAAATGAATATAAAAGATGGCTATGCACTAAAAACTGCAATCGACAACGGCTTTAATGTGTGTGTAATTTCTGGAGGCTCTAACGAAGGTGTTCGTATTCGTTTACGTGGATTAGGAGTTACAGACATTTATCTTGGTGCTCATAATAAAATTGAACAACTTGAAGAATATTTAGACATATACAATATCAAAGCTGAAAACGTACTATATATGGGCGACGATATTCCTGATGTTCCTGTTATGAAACTCGTTGGTTTGCCTTGTTGTCCTCAAGATGCAGTTCAAGAAATAAAAGCAATTTCTAAATATATCTCTCATAAAAATGGTGGAAAAGGTGCAGTTCGTGATGTGATTGAACAAGTGCTTAAAGTACATAATAAATGGGATGGAA
>CAYRVY010000306.1:0-3354 GCA_964427695.1 uncultured Flavobacteriaceae bacterium | reverse complement strand
GGTTTCATGTTATTGGTATGGATAACCTCATAACTGGAGATGAAACTAATATAACACACCTTTATAATTCATCTAATTTTGAGTTTATAAATCATGATGTTACCGAGTTTATTAAAATCGAAGGAGAGTTAGATTATATTCTTCATTTTGCTTCTCCCGCAAGCCCAATAGATTATTTAAAAATTCCGATTCAAACCCTTAAAGTGGGTTCTTTAGGAACACATAATTTATTAGGATTAGCAAAAGCAAAAAAGGCAAGAATTTTAATTGCTTCAACATCCGAAGTTTATGGAGACCCTTTGGTTCATCCACAATCTGAAGAGTATTACGGCAATGTTAGTACTATTGGACCCAGAGGAGTTTATGATGAAGCAAAACGTTTTCAGGAATCAATCACTATGGCATATCATCGTTTTCATGGTTTAGATACAAGAATTGCTCGTATATTTAATACCTATGGACCAAGAATGCGTCTTAATGATGGAAGAGTAATTCCGGCATTTATGGGTCAAGCATTAAGAGGAGAGGATTTAACTGTATTTGGAGATGGCTCTCAAACACGTTCATTTTGCTATGTTGACGATCAGATAGAAGGAATATACAGATTACTTTTTAGCGATTATCATTACCCGGTTAATATTGGAAATCCAAATGAAATAACAATATTAGATTTTGCTGAAGAAATAATCAAATTAACTCAAACTAGTCAAAAAATAATTTTTAAAGAGCTGCCCATAGACGACCCTTTACAACGACAACCCGATATTTCATTAGCAAAAAGTTTGTTAGATTGGGAGCCTAAGGTAAGAAGACATGAAGGGATGAAAAAGACGTTTAATTACTTTAAGCAACTGTCTAAAGAGGAATTGTACAAAAGAGACCATAGAGATTTTACAAGCCATATAAAAAAATAAATGCCATATAAACAAGGAAGATATTCAAATTTAATCAAGCCATTATTTTTTTTAGTGGATTTGATAATAATTAATGGAACTGTTTTTTTGTTTAATACAAACATTACCAATACATACACCTTTGCTGCATACATTTCTTTTTTATGGTTGTTAATATCTTTTAAAAATCTTTTTTATGATGTGCAAAGGAATACAAAAATCCTCCAAATAATAGCACTTTTACTAAAACAAATAGTTGTATTTACATTAATTCTATATGCATTTATAGGAGTATTTAAGCAACCAAACATCAGTAGATTAGCATTAGTAAATTATTTATTCGCTGTTTTTACTTTAATTACTTTTTTTAAATTTTTATCTTATTCCTTGTTGATTAAGTATAGAATATATTTAGGAGGAAACTTAAGGAATGTTATTGTTATTGGTAAAAACGAAAAAACCAGACAGTTAATAAACATTTTTAACACAAGATTGGAATTTGGGTATAACTTTAAAAAACAATTTTGTACCAACGATAAAGATTTTTCTTTAGAACAATGTTTTGCTTTTATAACAGATAATAATATTGATGAGATATATTCTTCAGTAGCAGAGCTTTCAAACGAACAAATTAATACACTAATTGATTTTGCAGACAACAATTTAAGAGAGTTGAAATTTATTCCAGACAATAAAGATATTTATTCCAAAAAACTCAAATATGAATATTACGATTATATACCAATTTTAACGCTACGAAATATTCCTCTTGGAGATTCTTTGAACCAATTTGTAAAAAGAGTATTCGATATCTTATTTTCTTCAGCAGTAATTATATTTTTATTGTCATGGTTAACTCCAATAATTGCTATTCTTATAAAGTTAGAATCAAAAGGTCCAGTATTTTTTAAGCAATCTAGAAATGGGTTTAATTATGAAGAGTTTAATTGTTTTAAATTTAGATCTATGACTCCAAATAAAAATTCTCATTTACATCAAGCCACTAGAGAAGATCAGAGAATAACAAAAGTTGGTAAATTTCTTCGAAAAACCAGTTTAGACGAACTACCACAATTTTATAATGTATTGTTTGGAGACATGTCTATAGTTGGACCTCGCCCACATATGGTAAGCCACACAAATATGTATGCCAGAAGAGTAGATAAATTTATGGTACGTCATTTTGTAAAACCTGGAATTACTGGATTAGCTCAAATAAGAGGGTTTAGAGGCGAAATAGAGACAGATAATGACATTATTGGGCGTGTGAAATATGATATTTTCTACATTGAAAATTGGTCACTTTTATTAGATATAAAAATTATTTTTCAAACACTTTTAAAAATCTTAAAAGGAGACAATAAAGCCTATTAATTTATAATTTAGAAGCAAGTTTTTTAAGCTGAAAGTCTAAATTGAAATTCTTAATTGCAGTTTTTTGTATTTCCTCTCTTTTTTCAAAACAAAAATCAATAGGCTTAATGATGGAGATTATTTCATTTAAATTATTGTAATCGCCAACTTTAGCTATCCATCCTAAATTATATTTTTCAACTTCTCCTTCTCCTTCTCCACCACTAAAATAAAGCATTGGCAAACCTAATTTAGAATATTCAAATATTTTAGACGGCACAGAACCATAAATTCTCTTTAACAACGGAACTATAGCGACATTATAGTGAAGCAACTCTTTATGAAGCTCCTTTCTTGTTAATTTACCATAATATGTAATTGGAAGGTTTTGATTCGCTTTAATAAAAAGTTCGATTTTATCTTTCTCTGCTCCTGCTCCATAAATATGAAACTCGATATTTTTATAGTTTAATTCTTGACATAATTTGTAAATTCCTTGAGCGACTCCAAGCAGTCCAGCATAAACAATTTTTAATTTCTCATCCCAAACCATTTGTTTTTCAATTTTTGGAACTTCAAAATTGGAATAATTACGATATAATAAAATATCTTTTGCGGGAAATATTGATTTTACATGTGTTAATATTTCTTCACTTTGCCCTAAAACTAAATCCGCTTTTTTATAATTAAATTGTTCAAGTCTTTCTAATAATCTATAGCTAAAGTTTTTTTTTAAAACCCCTAATTCTAATCCTGCTAAAGGCCATAAATCACTTACATTTAAAATAAGTTTTCGGGATTTTGTCTTTAAAAAAAACATTGAAGTAAAAGCTACTAATAAAGGAGGAGATTGTACAATAACTGTTTTTGGGATTTTATTAAATGTAAAAAACCAAATTAAACTAAAACTAAAAGACAACATAGAAAAAAGACGTAATAACTTGTTCTTTGAATTACTGGCATAAATCCATAGACGATAAATCTTAATAGAATTTACGATAGAAGCTTGACTAAATTTCCCTTTAAAATCATCAAATATTTTTCCAGTTGGATAATTGGGTAGAGGAGTAATAACCGAAACATTATAATTTTGCTTTTGTAGTCCTTC
>CAYRVY010000305.1:0-3370 GCA_964427695.1 uncultured Flavobacteriaceae bacterium | reverse complement strand
TTTAACCCAAGCCTCGTACAGAGTAGGAGATTCTGTTTCTAATATTGTAACTCCATTGATGCCGTATTTTCCTTTGGTTGTGGTATTTTGTCAAAAATATGTGAAAAGCACTGGTATTGGAACACTTGTTTCTATGATGATTCCATACTCTATTGTATTTACTATAGTTTGGACTATTTTCTTGTTAGGGTATTGGGCATTAGGATTTCCATTAGGATTGCAAGCAAGTTATGAGTATTTGCCTTAAACCTGATTCTGATATAAATAGGAGCTTTCAGAGGTAAACTAAATTTTCAAAAACTTAGATCTAAACCCTGATAATTTTTGGTAAAGCTATCAGGGTTTAGGTATAATAGATTAAAAGGAGGCTATTTTTAGATGATTTATTTCAAGATTTTCAAGGTTTTAGGTACAACAAGACATAGGTATCCTTTTGTTTTCAACAAAAAGTTTTTAGTCTTCCTTAACCCTTGATTTCATTATAATTTATAGAGGTGTTACAATTGTGGGGAAAGTAGAAGAATTTGAATACGGAAAATTTGGTTGGATTTTAGATCCAGAAGGGAATAAAATTGAATTGTGGGAGCCAATAGATAGTGTTTTTTTATAACTATTTCCCATTAAAAAAATTAAACAAGATTGGTAATCTAATCACTACTTAAAATTAAAAAGTCAGAAAAATATCTTATTATTTTTTTATTAGCATAACATATCGTAATATTGCAATATTACAATTTAATTCTATTTTTGTATTAAAATTTATTGATAATGGGAGCAACAAAACTAAACATCCATTCTAAAGACATCAATGCTATTGCTGCTATTGCTAAAGTATTTGCGCATCCAGCTCGTGTTTCAATTTTACAATATATAAG
Organism: uncultured Flavobacteriaceae bacterium; assembly: GCA_964427695.1. Classification (GTDB taxonomy): domain Bacteria; phylum Bacteroidota; class Bacteroidia; order Flavobacteriales; family Flavobacteriaceae; genus PRS1. The sequence goes on along the minus strand of CAYRVY010000305.1, from coordinate 2,495 downwards.
CAAGCAAGAAAGTTGTATTTGTAACGATATTGTTGATGAAATCGGATTGGCACAATCAACTATTTCGCAGCACATGCAAGTAATTTCTAAAGCAGGTTTAATTAAAGGAAATTTTAAAGGTAATAGTCTATACTATTGTTTAAATGTTGAACGATTTCGAGAATTTAAAGACCTGTTTAATGCCTTTTTTATAAAACTGAATCAATCAAATTGTTAACTGCTTTTATTTAAATATATGAAAAACATACTCGTACTCTGTACAGGAAATTCGTGCAGAAGCCAAATGGCTCATGGTTATTTAAATAAATATACTCAAGGAGAAGCTATTATTTATAGTGCAGGCATTGAAACTCATGGTTTAAACCCTGAAGCAGTAGCAATCATGATGGAAGATGGCATTGATATTTCTCATCATAGCTCAAACCATGTGGATGAATATGCAAATATCGATTTTGACTTTATAATAACAGTTTGCGACCATGCAAACGAAAACTGTCCTTACATACCAAGTAAAAATGCAGTTAGATTGCATCATAATTTTTTCGATCCTTCAAAAGTAGAAGGCACTAAAGAAGAAAAACATTTGGCTTTTAAAAAAGCGAGAAATGAAATAAAAGAGTTTTGTGAGAGTTTTGTGAGAGTTTTGTAAATAATAATATTAGATAAAAGAATTTACCTATCATGACTCTCCATAAACTTACGCTCTAACTCTGCTTGAAACTCTTCCATAACAGGTCGTACTGTGCTTTCTGGTAAATCGGTAATTTTAATATACATTAAGCCATCTACAGCATTGTTAAACAATGGATCGACATTAAACCCAATGAGCTTACAATTTTGTTTAATATATTTTTTAAGTAAAACTGGCATTCGTAAACTTCCTGGTTCTAACTCATCAATAATTCTGTCAAACTTATTTAAATCTGCTTTTGTGGCATCAAACACAAAATCTTTGTCAGCATCTTTTAATTTTACTTTAAATTCTTTTTTTGGATGTACATATTGCGCCACATAAGGATCGTAATAATGAGATTTCATAAACTCGATCATCAACGATTTTGAGAAGTTTGAAAACTGGTTGCTAATACTCACACCTCCAATTAAATATTTATGCTCAGGAAAGCGTAGTGTTGCATGAATTATGCCTTTCCATAGCAAAAAAAGTGGCATTGGCTTTTGCTGAAACTCTTTGATTATAAAAGCTCGACCTAACTCGATTGAACGACTCATCATTTTAAAAAGTTCGGACTCAAACCGAAATAAGTCTTGCAGATAAAAACCATTAATGCCATATTTTTCAAAAATCTTAGAGCCCAATCCCATACGGTAAGCTCCAGCAATGACACATTTTTCAGTATCCCAAAGAAACAAATGATGGTAATAGGTGTCAAACTTATCTAGGTCTATAGCTTCATTTGTGCCTTCGCCTACTTCTCTAAACGTTATTTCTCGTAGTCTGCCTATTTCCCGTAAAATGTTTGGGAGTTTACTTGCAGGCGCTAAAAAGACTTCATAGTTTTTACTTTTTAAAAGTCTGTAATCACCTTCATTTAGTTCTTCAATTTCGTTTATCATAACTTCTTTTTTTACAGGAGTTACAATCATTTTGGGGATTTTAGGGATTTTTAAAGTGGAAGAAATATTATCTAATATTTTAGATTTACTCTCAAAAGTATTAGAAAGCATATAGGTTTTTTTTCGTATAAACTCTGAAAAATCATTGAGTTCTTCATGTTCTTGCTGATCTTTTACAGAAATAGGTTTGCCAATTCTAACCTTTATGATGCGCCGTTTTTGAGTAAGAACTTCCGAAGGTAATTTAGCAGTTCTAAACGTGTCACTTATTTTTGATAATTTGTAAAACAGTTTGCTGTTTTTTGCATGAAAGTATATTGGTACTATTGGGACTTCAGCTTTCTTTACCAGTTTCATAGCAGCATTTTCCCATGGTTTATCTACCACTAATTTACCATCTCTATATGTTGAAACTTCACCTGCAGGAAAAATTCCCAAAGGTTTACCTTCTCTTAAATGCAGGATAGAGTTTTTAAATCCTGTTATACTAGATTTAGCATCCTTTCTGTCATCAAAAGGATTAACAGGCATAATGTAAGGTTTTAAAGGTTCAATACGATGTAAAAGAAAATTAGCAATGATTTTAAAATCGCTACGCTGCTCTAACATTAATTTTAATAGTAAAATACCATCTATACCACCAAGAGGATGATTGGAAATAGTAATATAAGCACCACTTTTTGGTAAGCGTTTTAAATCTTCATCAGGAATTTCGAATTTAATTTGAAACTCATCTAAAAGAGCATTTAAAAACTCAAGGTCACTTAAATGTTTATTTCGATTATAAACATTATTTATTGTAGAAATCTTTAAAATTTTCATGAGTAACCAACCCACAAAAGTTCCTATAAAACCATATTTGTCGGCCTTTATAGCTTTTGAGACTTCTTTTGCGTTAACTAATGCCATATACTATTTTT
>CAYRVY010000304.1:0-3389 GCA_964427695.1 uncultured Flavobacteriaceae bacterium | reverse complement strand
TTATTAAACCCGTAAATCCACATCAAATTTTATTGAGTTTAAAAAAGAATTTAGACCATACACGTTTAGTTTCAGAGAAAACCACATCAAGCTATCAGCAAGAATTTAGAAAGATTGCTATGGATTTGTCAATGGTAAACAGCTATGAAGAATGGGTTGAACTATATCAAAAACTAATTTATTGGGAAATTGAGCTCGAAGATATAGAAGATCATGCGATGTTCGAGATTTTAGAATCTCAAAAAAATGAAGCAAATCTCCAGTTTGGCAAATTTATTGACAAAAATTACGAGGATTGGTTTCAACCAAATAAAGATTCTCCAGTACTGTCACACACTTTGTTTAAAGAAAAAGTTGTTCCAGAATTAAGCAAAACACAACCAACTCTTTTAGTAGTTATAGATAATTTAAGATACGACCAATGGAAAGCATTTGAACCTATAGTAAGTAATTATTATAAAAAAGAGAGTGAATCACCATATTATAGCATTTTACCAACTGCTACACAATATGCAAGAAACGCAATTTTTTCTGGATTAATGCCTAGTGATATGGAACGCTTACATCCAAACTACTGGAAAAATGACAATGATGAAGGAGGGAAAAACTTATTTGAAAACGAATTTCTAACTGCTCAATTAAGACGATTAAGACTTGATCACATTAAGCATGAATACTTTAAAATTACCAACTTAAAATCTGGAAAAAAATTAGCAAACAATTTTAAATCTAAAAAGGATAATGACCTTATTGTGCTTGTTTATAACTTTGTAGATATGTTATCGCATTCTAAAACTGATATGGAAGTTGTAAAAGAGTTGGCTTCTAACGACAAAGCTTATAGGTCTTTAACAGTTAGCTGGTTTAAAAATTCTCCTCTTTTAGAAATAATACAGCAAGCACAGCAATTAGGATTTAAACTTATTATTACAACAGATCATGGGACTATTAATGTAAAAAATCCATCCAAAGTTATTGGTGATAGAGATACCAGTCTAAACTTGCGCTATAAAACAGGAAGAAGTTTAACTTTTGAAGACAAAGATGTTATAGCATCAAGAGATCCAAAAAAGATTTTTTTGCCGTCAATAACAATGAATAGTTCTTTTATTTTTGCAAAAGGAAACCTTTTCTTTGCATACCCAAACAATTATAATCATTATGTAAGCTATTATCGTAATACCTACCAACATGGAGGAGTGTCTTTAGAAGAAGTTATTATTCCGTTTGTGGTTTTAAATCCAAGGTAGAAGTTAGATGCTGGAAGTTAGATGCTGGAAGTTAGATGCTGGAAGTTAGATGTTAGAAGTTAGATGCTGGAAGTTAGATGTTAGACGTTAGATGTTAGACGTTAGATGCTGGATGTTAGATGTTAGATGCTGGAAGTTAGATTCTGGATGTTGGAAGTTAGATGTTAGATGTTAGATGCTGGATGCTGGATGCTGGAAGTTAGATGTTAAAAAATTAGACAAAACCTAAAACTTAACACTATAATGGTATGTGTGTTTTGTCTAGTTTCTAATATTAGGATTATTTAGGGCTAAATTTAAGATAGATTTTATGCTAAAAATAGAAGATAAAAAAGAAGTTACAATGTCATGCTGAACTTGTCGAAATACAATTACATTTATTATATTTATCGGTATAAAAAGAGTTATGAGTAATTGCACAAGTGACGTATTACTCCGCTACAAAAATTAAATGGATTGTAACTAAACAATTTAAAGGCATTTAATCGATAATGGTTTTTATGACAAACATCTGTTCTTGAATTTTTACACCTCCCATAATACTCAATCACTTACAACAGTCAGAAAACACCTTTAATTTTAAATTATATTTGGATTTTGCGCAGTTTTGGTGTAAATTTACATCAAAACAGATGTTATGGCAAGGCAAAGTATTTCATTCACACAACCAAATGATGAATGGTTAAAAAATCAAGTTGATAATAAAGAGTATTCTAGTAAAAGTGAACTTGTAAATGATTTAATTAGACAAGCAAGAAAACAACAAAGACAAATTGATTGGATAAGTTCCAAATTGGAAAAAGCTGAAAAAAGCGGATTTACTACTGACAGTAAAGAACAAATTTTAGCTCAATCAAAATCTTTGATTAATGGCTAAATACAAGTTAAGCAATACAGCTAAAGAAGACTTAATTAGAATTCATCATTATGGAATCAAGAAATTTGGAATGATACATGCTGACAAATATTTTGATTCACTATTTGAGTATTTTGACGATATAGCTCAACGACCATTTTCTTTTGAATCAGTTGATTATATAAAAACTGAATATAGACGTTATGTCTGTGGCTCTGATAGCATTTATTTCAAAATTAATAATGACTTTATAGAAATTATGGCAATAATTGGAAGACAAGATTTGAAAAATATTCTTTAATGACTAATTACAGTTGGTAACGGCTATAACTAATTGTTAGTTTATCGCATAGCAAAATTTGTGTTTTATAAAAGCATTATCTTTAGACCCAATGACAACCGAAGAACTTAACAAACGAATAGATGAGTCAGAATCTGGCTTTGAAAATAATAGATATAAAAGTAACTCTGAAATAATTACCAAATATCAATAATGATCTTAAAAGTAATTTGGTATGACTTTGCAGAAAAACAACTTGATGAAATTTTTTGATTCAAGATAAAACCCGGTAAAGGTTAAGTGTAAAAAATAAAATGTATTAACAACATCTCATTTTCGGTCTTAAACCCAAGGTAGAAGTTGGATGCTAGATGTTAGATTCTGGATGTTGGAAGTTAGATGTTAGATGTTAAAAAATTAGACAAAACCTAAAACTTACACTATATAGTATGTGTGTTTTGTCTTGTTTCTAATATTAGGATTATTTAGGGCTAAATTAAGATAGAAGTTTTATGCTGAGAATAGAAGATAAAAAAGAACTTACAATGTCATGCTGAGCCTGTCTTGAGCATAGACGAAAGGCACAGACAGAAAATAGTTTTCACAGTTTAGATTATGCTTATGGTATGTTTTTTGGAGTCCTTAAAAAATCTTTATGATGAAAAGAAGTTACAATGTTGTAAAAGTTGGAAACAAGCAAAATCAAATTAGTAGAAATTTGAAATTGGAATAATATTTGTACTTTTGAATAAACTACCTCGACGCAGAGCATACGGGGTATTAAATTGAGTTTGCTACGCAAACATCTTTAATTCCGACCCAGAGGATCGGGAATTAAACCACATCTTCTCGTCCGCCGACCACGTGTCGCCTTTAGCTTTGCCTACTTCGCCGAAGTAGCATCGCTACGAAGGCAGAAAGCGGTGGCACAAGCGGAACGCAAAGGAAGATTAAAACTAAAAAATGGATTTACAAGCTAGAAAAATTTCGTTCGTACAAGAAT
>CAYRVY010000303.1:0-3397 GCA_964427695.1 uncultured Flavobacteriaceae bacterium | reverse complement strand
CAAGAAAATACTGAAGCACTAGAAAATTCTATAGAAACAACAACCTATTATTTTATTCGTCATGCCGAAAAAGACAGAAGCGATGCTACTAACAAAAATCCTATGCTAATACAAAAAGGTATGTTTAGATCTGTAAAATGGACTTATGTATTAGAAAATGTAAAATTTGATGCTATCTATTCAACCGATTATAATCGCACTAAACAAACAGCACAGCCAACTGCCGAAAAAAACGGATTAGAAATTATTATTTATGATGCTAGGGAACTTTATTCTGAAGAGTTTATAAAAAACACTAAAGGCAAAACAGTACTCGTTGTAGGTCATAGTAACACTACACCAATATTTGTAAATACTGTTATTGGTAAGGAAATATATGAGCCAATTAACGACAGTAATAATGCAAATCTATACATAGTTACTATCTCAAGTAGTGGAGAGGTTTCAGATTTACTTTTGGTTGTGGATTAAAGGAAACTGTTGGAAACTAGATGCTGGAAGTTGGAAGCTGGATGTTGGATGTTGGAAGCTGGAAGAAAATTACTCCACCTCAATGTTTTTATTCTCAATTTTGGACAGTAGTTTTAATTCGCCCTTTTCAAACAAACGGTCTAAATCAAACAAATCTATATCTTTATTTTTAGGTTTGTAATTGTTATAATCTACAAAGCGAATTTCGTTTACATAACGTTCGTTATAAGCTTCTCTAAATCGCATTCCGCCACCTTCGGTTAAATACGAATATGCTAAATATTCAATCTTGAAATTTTTAGTATTTATCCAATACACAAACACATCTTCAAAATCTTCTCCGCCTCCATCTTGACTAAATGTTACTTTAATTTTATGATAGTTTTTATTCTTAATTTTAACATCTTCTAAATAGGTTTTATTTACTGCTGCGTCATTTAAACCATAAGGTAAGGCAACAAAATAATGCACAGAGTTAATTGAACTTGAATACCTTGTAGCCATAGTATCTGCCACCTCAATTAATTCGTTATTTACAAATCTTTGAAATTCGTTGTTTGACAGCAGGTCTTTAATTTTATTAATTGAATCATTAAAATGACGCTCGTATTGATACATTCCGTTATTACGAATAGCTTTATAATGTTTGTCTCTAAAATCGAATGAAATTGTTGACACTTCATACTTTACTCCTCCTGAAACTTCAATTGCTTTATTAATAATATCTTGAGCATTAACCTGTTTTTCTTGTTTGCAAGAAACTAATATTGCAATTAATAAAAAGGCAGTTATTAATTTTTTCATTTGGGTAATTTTTATTTTTTGTAAAAATAGTTGAATATCAACAATTAATTCTGAATGAAAAGTTAATACTTTACTACTATAATATTTTACTAAAGTAATATTGCAATATTACGATACTATGCCACACTATAAAATTTACGATTATAAAACTATTTGCATACAACTGTTTTAAATTTATTTACATTTGTCATCCATGCAAAAAACCATTAACATACGAAACAAAAAAGCACGATTCGAGTTTGAGATACGCGATAAATATACTGCTGGTATTGTATTAACAGGATCCGAAATAAAATCTATCAGACAAAGTAAAGCTTCAATTGCCGAGAGTTTTTGCGAATTTAACGAACAAGGTGAACTTTTTGTAATTAATATGTCTATTGAAGAATACAGTCATGGCACTCATTACAACCACAGACCTAAAGCCGAGCGAAAACTACTGTTAAACAAACGAGAACTCAAAAAACTTGAGAAAGAAGTAAAAAATACAGGACTTACCATTATTACCTTACAAATGTTTATTAATAAAAAAGGCTTTGCCAAACTTGATATTGCTTTGGCAAAAGGAAAAAAACTCTACGACAAACGTGAAACAATAAAAGACAGAGATAATAAGCGAGATTTGGATAGGATTAAGAAGAATTTTAAATAGCTTTAATATTTATGCTATATTTTTTAAGTTTTATATTTTAAAAAGTTCTGTATATTTACTGTATTGGGAATATATACCGAAGTTTATGACTGTTACAGAATTAACTCACCGAAAAAAACAATGGTTTGCTATAGAACTACCCTTTAAAGACGACCGAGTTGTATTAATAAAAAACCAAAGCGGAAGACATTGGTCTGCTACACATAAAAAATGGCTTCTTCCAAAAAATGAAACCTCAAAGGCTTTTTTAAAAACCATTGTAAGACAGCCAAAGCAAGAGGTTACATTTGTAATTTTAAAGGGTAATAAATTGCGTGTAACTTGCCATCCGACAGATGAAGGCATAGCATTTATTAAGTCTTTAAGTTACTATCATTATAATCCAGAATATAAACATTGGATTATTCCATACACCACTGCAAATGTAAAAACCCTTGAAAGTATTTTATCTAAAACTTTCGATATAAACTATGTTGACCGAAGAGTTTCCAAAATTAAAAAAATTGATAAGAAAAAAACAATACCACAGCATTTTAGATCATGTCCAGGTATTGTTTTCGATAAATTAAAGGAGTTAAGGTATAGCGATTCTACCATTAATGTTTATACCAATTTTTTATCAATTTTCTTTACCTACCATTATATGTATCAACCCAACGAGATAACAAACGAGCAAGTTAGGGCTTATATGAGACATTTAGTGCAGGAACGAGAGGTTAGCGAATCGTATCAAAACCAGATGATAAATGCCATTAAGTTTTATTACGAAAAAATATTAGGCAGCAGTAAACAAACCTATTTTATAGATCGCCCAAAAAAGAGCAAATCACTGCCAACAGTTTTGTCGCAAAAAGAAACTATAACCCTTTTAAAATCGATTACAAACATAAAACACAAAACTGCATTAACTATAATATACAGTTGTGGTTTGCGTATAAGCGAGCTTATAAATTTAAAAATTAACGATATAGATTTCGATAAAAAGAGGATTCATCTCATAGCAGCAAAAGGCAAAAAGGACAGGTTTGTACAATTGGCGAACAGAACAGAGCAATTAATACATTATTATCTTAAAAGGTATAATCCGGAAATCTATATGTTTGAAGGCTTTAAGGGCGGAAAATACAGTGCGACCAGTATTCAAAAATTTATAAAAAAATATGTACGTGCAGTAGGTATTACAAAGCCTATTACACCACATAGTTTACGCCATAGTTTTGCTACGCATCTATTGGAGAAGGGCATAGATTTACGTTATATACAATATATTTTGGGGCACAGTAGCTCGAAAACAACAGAGATTTATACACATATTACACAAGTAGGTATTGATAAAATTACCAATCCGTTGGATGATTTTGATTTTGATTAAAAAAGGTTTAGATTTGAGTAAGAAAACTCCTAGAAATGGAGTGACACAAAACAACTGTATATAGTTGGAATATACCGAATTCGGTATATTCCTACGTT
>CAYRVY010000302.1:0-3414 GCA_964427695.1 uncultured Flavobacteriaceae bacterium | reverse complement strand
AGCGTTAACTAATGCTTCGTCTATAACTGCTGAGCCTAAATTTGATGGGTTTTTGTTAGACCATCTCCAATTATCTTCTAATTGTCGCTCTCCCCAAGTTTTAATAAATTCATTCTTACCAAAAGCAACAGTTATAGGATTATAAAAATAAAACACATCAGCACTTTCTCTTGTTCCAAAAGCTAGTTTAGTACTATTATCTTTGTTAATAATTAATCCGCTTGAGCGTTTTGCAATTTCCTCTTTTCCTTTTCGGGCTTCTGCTTTTTGCTTTAAATCGTTTGTGTAATCCGTAAATAATCTCAATCTTTCTTCTTTTGACATATTTACAAGCCTTAAAATACTATCGTTTCGTTGTGCAACATCTTCGTAATAAATAACATCGCCTAGGTTATCTCTTTTTCTTTTAATAGCCCTAAACATCTTGCTGTTCTGCTTCAAATTAAGCATGGTACTATCGTAATATGCTCCTGCATTTTTATATGCTGAATTATCAAAACTCATGTTCCCTAATGTTTGATAGCTTAATGCTTTTAGGTATTTGTCTTGAGAAATTGTACGTAGCGATTTATTGTAATACGCATAAGCTAGAGTATTGGAATCGTTTTCTTTATGATATTCAGCAATTTGATAATAAATTTTATCGAGATAAGGTCGGTTTTCTCTGTCTTCTTCTAAATCGGTTAATAGTTCTAAGAATTCTAATTTGTTACCGTTTGTAAAATTAAAATTTTTAGCCTTTTCAATATGTGCGCTTATTAAATAAATTCTTGGTGTTTTTCTGTTGAGCTCGATAACCTTATCAAAGGCTAAATTGGCACTGTCTTTATAGCTTAATTGATTATAAAGTTGACCCTGTATAAAACGATAGCGTCCTTTTTCGTCATTGTTTTTTGTTTTGGCAGATGCAATTTCTAATTGAGCAACAGCACTATCTAATGACTTTATATTAATATAGGCTTGTGCAAGCATTGATGTTGCATCAGCTAAATCTTGAGGTTTCAATTCTTCTTGATATAAAAGACGTTTTAAATTTGTAATCGCCAACTCATCATTTTCTAAACGAATGTTCACTTTTTCTCTCCAAATTTTTGCTTGGTTTATTTTATCGCTTGCTGGATATTTATAAAGAATAAAATTAAACGCTTCTAACGCTGGCACAAAGCGTTGATCGAAATACCTTGCTTTTCCTAAAAGCAAATACGCTTCGTCTATTTGAGGGTTTTTTTCTTTTCCCTCAATATTCATAGAATGCATCTGAATAGCTTTAACGGCTTTTTCTTCGGCTTTTTCAAAATCGGAATTTTTGGTTTGTCCTGGAAGAAAGACCTCTTCTCTTACTTGCATACGCTCGATTGGTAGAATTTCCCAATAGTTGTCTGTGTAGTGGTTTGCAAGATTTTCTTTGCCTTGCGTTAAAGCATTATAGCCGTTAAACAAGGTATTGTATTGCGCTGTAACAGCATGAAAATTCTTGCTTATAAAATTGTCTTTTTTACGTGAGCAGCCTACAACAAAAATTGAGGAAAGAAGTAGGATTGATATAACCTTAAAAGATGTTTTCAAGCTTGGTTTAATTTAGTAAATGAATAACTAAAATCACTACATAAAAGTATGTAGAAACGTAAAAATAATCATCTTTTTTAATTTAACTAGAAAATTAATCGCCTTTTAGATTCTGACCGAACCTGTAAAGTAATCTTCAAGTTCTTTTAGTGTCGCGTCGCTTGTGGCTAAATCTTTAATTATGTCTCCTTTTTCGAGAACAACAATGCGTTCGCAAACATCGGTTACATGCATTAAATCATGGCTGGAAATAAGTACAGTAACATCTCTGTTTTTTGTTAGCTCTTTTATAATTTGTTTTAATCTAATTTGTGTGGTTGGGTCTAAGTTTGCAAATGGTTCGTCAAGAATAATGACTTCAGGATTGCCTATAAGTGCAGCAACAATACCTGCTTTTTTTTGGTTTCCTTTACTTAAATCACGTAAGTATTTCTTTTTACCAATAATTTCGTCATTGAAAATTTCTTCAAACTGAACTAAAAAAGCATTAATATCAGCTTTGTTTTGCCCTCTTAAATCTCCAATAAAATAGAAGTATTCTTCAGGAGTTAAATAACCAATTAAAAAGCTTTCGTCAATAAATGATCCTGTAAACGATTTCCAATCTTCACTTAAATTTACTTGAATATCATTTGTTGTAATCTTCCCAGTTGTTGGTTTAATTAAATCCAACAGCAGGTTGAAAAAAGTTGTTTTCCCTGCGCCATTATTTCCTACAAGACCAAAACTTTGTCCTTTTGGAATATCCAGATTTTCTATATTTAAAGCGGTTACTCCACCGTATTTTTTTGTTAGCTCTGTAGTGTGTATCATATTTTGTTTAAAATTAATTGTCTTGACTAAATGCTTCAATCATTTTGTATTTTGAATTAGCGTATTTTTTAATGATTATTTTCATTAGTTTTTTATGGAATATAATTCCGAGAAGTCCTAAAACAATAAGAATAGCTATAGCGACTTCAAAATTTATTAGCCAATTTGCAAGTCCAAAAATGATCATTGGAACAACCATTAACGGAATGCCAATAAGCCACTGTACCGCTCCTGTGCCTTGAAAATTAAAGGCTGCACGTTCGTCTAAGTTTATCTTTTTTCGATTATACGAACCTCCATACATTATTACATGTGTATTGACTCCAATATTATAAATTGCAGCAGCAAAATGAGCTAATAATACTTTCCATCCAAAATAAATATAAGGAATTCCGAGTACAAATAAAATGATAACACTAATAGCCATTAATGTAAATTTTGATTTTAAATATTGCTCATACTTAAAATTTTGACTCATTAAAAGTTTGTAATAACCACTGTCCCAAGCTGGAATAAATTGCCCGAAATTAATTAAAAATGTTCCTGTTGAAAAAATGCCAATAAAAGCATAGAAAAATACCATATCCTGATACATTTTTTGAGGATAGAAAAACAAGCCATATAATAAACCTACAACAAGAATAAGGAATGTGGATTTTGCTCTTTTATTTCGCATCATTAATTTTAAGTCTAATTGCATAAAAGGCGCACTTTCTCCAAATCGTTTTGTCCAAGCTAAATCGGATGTTTTTGCTTCCTTAATTTTTGCTTGAAGAGAAGTATCAATATATAAACTGCTTTTTAAAATTTTAAAATTATACAAATACAATCCAACTAGAATTGTGATAGGAACTACTATTAGTATTGGGTTATTTGTAATCCCTAAAACACCTTTTGAAATTAATTCTGAAAAAGAAACAATATTAAAATAGTTAAGTGCAAACAATGCTCCTGAAACTACTATTAAAGGTAAAAATGACAAGGATGTTTTTGCTGTTAAACTTTCAATAATAAAGTTTAAAAAATTAGTGATTA
>CAYRVY010000301.1:0-3425 GCA_964427695.1 uncultured Flavobacteriaceae bacterium | reverse complement strand
CGTCATTATCTAAAGCTTCTTTATTTTTAGATTTTACAGAATTATTATGATTGTTTACTGCATTTATAAAATGAAAAGCTCCCATCATATTTGCATGATCTGTAAGCGCAACAGCTTGCATTTGTTTATCAGCAGTAGCAGACACTAAACCCTTAATACTAATAGTTGATTGTAATACCGAAAACTGCGAATGGTTATGTAAATGCACAAAATCGGCTTCTATTAATTCTGAAATATTTTTATTTACTTCATCAACCGAAATATCGCTCGTCTGCTCCTTTTGAATCCTTGCATTTATCTTTTCGCTTTCTTTCTTTAAGTTAATATGTTTTAATCCAATAAGTTGAATTTCTTTAGGATTCGCTTCAGAAAAACTTTTAAAATAATCTGGATGAACATTTAACTGTTCTTTTGCGAACTCTTCCCTTTTAATGAGTTCGAAAAAACAACGTGTTGTGGCTTCAACATCAGCAGTTGCATTATGAGCTTCGGCAAATGTTTTATTAAATAAAAACTGATGTAATTCTGAAAGTGTTGGTAATTTAAATTTGCCATAACGTCCACCAGGAAGTTTACATAAACTTGCTGTTTTTTCGGTACACGTATCTAAAACAGAAAGCTCTTGTAGTTGGTTTGCAATGTTTTCTCTAACAAATTCGCAACCCATAATATTTAAGTCGAACTTTACATTTTGTCCAACAATAAATTTGGTTTTGTTTAAAGTGTCATTAAATTTTTCTAATACTTCTGCTAAAGGAATGCCTTGTTCTTGAGCCAATTCGGTAGAAATACCATGAATTTTTTCGGCATCATACGGAATATTAAAACCTTCAGGTTTCACTAAATAATCTTGATGCTCAATTAAACTTCCTAATTCATCATGCAATTGCCAGGCTATTTGAATACATCTTGGCCAATTATTAGTATCTGTAATTGGAGCATTCCAACGTTTAGGTAATCCAGTTGTTTCAGTATCAAATATTAAGTACATAAAAGTGTTTTATTTCGAAAAAATAAGAACGTTAAAATTAAGAATAATTATCATGATATGCATAGCAAACTTATGAACACTTTGTGTTAAAACTCGGTTCATATTAAAAAAGTGAAACTTATATTTGGGAATTAGAAAAATATAGTATCTTTGCGCTCTCATTAATAATCGAGGTCGAGAACCTCACAAATTAATTTTTATGCCAGTTAAAATAAGACTACAAAGACACGGTAAAAAAGGAAAACCTTTTTACTGGATTGTTGCAGCAGATGCAAGATCAAAAAGAGATGGTAAATATCTTGAAAAATTAGGAATTTACGATCCAAACAAAAACCCAGCAATTATAGAATTAAATTTAGATGGTACTGTAAAGTGGCTTAATAATGGAGCACAACCAACAGATACTGCAAGAGCAATTTTATCTTATAAAGGTGTTATGTTGAAAAAACATTTAGCTGGAGGCGTTAAAAAAGGAGCTTTAACCGAAGAAGAAGCAGAAAAGAAATTTCAAGCTTGGTTAGACGTAAAAGCAGCTAAAGTAGCATCTAAAGTAGATGGCTTGGCAAAAACCAAAGCAGATACAGAATCTAAAGCATTAGAAGCTGAAAAAGCAGTAAACGAAGCAAGAATAGCTCCAGTAGTTGTTGAAGATGAGGTTGCTGATGATGATGCTCAAACAGAAGAAGTTGCAACATCAGAAGAAGCAACTGAAGCAGTTTCTGAAGAGATAAAAACAGAAGCAGCTGTTGAAGAAGTAAAAGCTTCGAACGAAGAAGAATAAAAGAATTATTTTTTTATACTTTTAAACCTGATAATTTTATTATCAGGTTTTTTTGTGCAAAAAGGTTTTGCACATTCCCTTGAAGAAGGGAATCTCATAATTTAGTTTAATATAAAAAGTTTTCCACTTTCGTGGAAATGAAAATAAATATTTTCAATGCAAAAAAAAGATTGTTTTTATTTAGGTAAAATTGTAAAGAAATACAGTTTTAAAGGCGAAGTTCTAGTAAAATTAGATACAGACCAGCCAGAGATTTACAATAATTTAGATGCCGTTTTTATAGAACTTAAAAATAATTTAATTCCATTTTTTATAGAACGCTCTCAACTACACAAATCTCAATTACTCCGAATTAAATTTGAAGATGTTACTACCGAAGAAGATGCTAATGCTATACTAAAAAACGAACTGTATTTGCCTCTTGAATTGTTACCGAAGTTAGATGGAAATAAATTCTATTTTCATGAAGTTATTGGCTTTGCTGTAGAAGATGTAAATTTTGGATATGTTGGAATTATTAAAGGTATTAATGACACAACATCTCAAGCTTTATTTGAAATTGATAGAGATGGTATTGAAATCTTAATTCCGTTGAATGATGATTTTATCAAGAAATTAGATCGAGAAAATAAAACGATTGTTGTTGAAACGCCTGAAGGACTTATAGATTTATATATAAACCCATCCTAAATCCTTCCCGAAGGGAAGGACTTTTTTTATGTCTAACCAACTTTTCAAATTCAAACAATTTACTATCTTTCAAGACAAATGCGCTATGAAAATTGGTACAGATGGTGTCTTGCTTGGTGCTTGGGCAAATTTGGGACATAACCCAAAATCTGTTTTAGATATTGGTTCTGGGACAGGAGTTTTAGGATTGATGATTGCACAACGATGTGATTCAAAAGTTATTGATGCAATAGAGATCGATGATGATGCTTACGAGCAATGTGTAGAGAATTTTGAAAACTCACCTTGGAGCGATCGATTGTTTTGTTATCATGCTTCTTTAAAAGAATTTGTTGATGAGGTTGATGAAAAGTATGACATCATAATTTCAAATCCTCCATTTTATTCCGATGATTTTAAGAGCAAAAACAAGCAACGAGATTTAGCTAGGTTTAGCGATGCAATGCCTTTTGAGCATTTGATTGAAAGTGTTTCAAAATTGCTTTCAAATGATGGAAGATTTTCAGTAATTATTCCTTTTAAAGAAGAAGAGAATTTTATTGCTTTAGCTTCCGAAGTTAATTTATTTCCTAATTCAATTTTAAGAGTAAAAGGCAATCCAGCTTCTGATATAAAACGAAGCTTAGTAGAGTTTTCATTCAGTAAAAGTGAAACAGAAATAGATGAATTATTAATTGAAACATCAAGGCATAATTACACTAAAGAATACATCAACCTTACTAAAGACTTTTATTTAAAAATGTAATTAGTAAGACCTCAAAAGCGGTCTCGTTAAACAAGTTGGTCCTCCTCCTTTTAAACTAATTTCATTGCCTTTATAGGTTGTTACTTTACAGCTTTTATCTTCTAATCTTCTTTTGGTTATTGGATTTCCATCAACCATTATGCATTGTCGAGGTGCAATTGCCAACACATTACAGCCCATAGATTCAAATTCTTCTTCAGGAACTTCAATAAAATTAA
>CAYRVY010000300.1:0-3429 GCA_964427695.1 uncultured Flavobacteriaceae bacterium | reverse complement strand
AATCCCATTTTAATTGCCGTACTGATTCTATATATGGTAAGGATTCTATATCTCCAACTGTACCTCCAATTTCGGTGATTACAATATCGAAATCGCCAGAATTACCAAGAATTTGAATACGTTCTTTAATCTCGTTTGTAATATGCGGAATGACTTGTACTGTCTTTCCTAAAAATTCACCACGTCTTTCTTTTTCTATAACTCTTTTGTAAATTTTTCCATTGGTAACATTGTTAGCTTGAGATGTTGGTACATTTAAAAAGCGTTCGTAATGACCTAAATCTAAATCGGTTTCTGCTCCATCGTTAGTTACATAACATTCGCCATGTTCGTAAGGATTTAAAGTGCCAGGATCTACGTTAATATATGGATCTAATTTTTGAATGGTAACACGATAACCTTGTGCTTGAAGCAGTTTTGCCAGAGAGGCTGCAATAATACCTTTACCGAGTGATGAAGTAACTCCTCCTGTAACAAAAATATATTTAGTAGTCCTCGTCATGTTGCGCTTATAAACGCGGACAAATTTACAAATAAGATTTGAAACTTTTTTATTAATATGTAATTTGTTTGGTGTTGGTTGTTAAGTTGTTTTGTTTAGATTAATTGCATTTTTGAGATAATAATATCTTGATATTGTAAAACAGAACAGTTATATTCGTTTGACATTTTTTTTAAAACAACATGCAATGAAAATTAACACTATTAACATATTAGTTTGTCTTTTAGCACTTACAAGTTGCAATAACAAATCTCAGCAATCGGAAGCACCACCAGTTGCAGCTCAAAATCATTTTTTAGAAGGTCAAATTATTGATTTAACTCACGATTTTTCCAGAGAGACCATCTATTGGGTAACAGCAAAAGAATTTGAATTAGATACTGTTTTTTATGGCAACACAGATAAAGGTTACTTTTATTCGGCTAATAATTTTGCAAGTGCCGAACATGGTGGTACTCATATTGATGCGCCAATTCATTTTTCAAAAAACGGACAATCAGTAAACGAAATACCTCTTGAGAACTTAATAGGAAGTGCTATAAAAATTGATGTGTCTGAACGAGCGCTAAATAATCCCGATTATTTGATAAGTATTGAAGATTTTACAAATTGGGAAAAACAAGAAAACACTAAAATTCCTGATGGCAGTATTGTGTTACTGCAAACAGGACATTCACAATTTTATCCAGACAAAATAAAATACCTTGGTACTGACCAACGAGGCAACGAAGCTGTTAAATTGTTACACTTTCCAGGGCTTTCTCCCGAAGCTGCTGAGTGGTTGGTTAATAATAGAGACATACACGCAATAGGTATTGATACACCAAGTATAGATTATGGACAATCGCAATATTTTAAAAGCCATGTTACATTACTTGGCAAAAATATTCCTGCTTTTGAGAACTTAACGAATCTTGATAAATTACCAGCAAACCATTTTACAATCATTGCATTACCAATGAAAATAAAAGGAGGAAGTGGTGCACCTTTACGGATTATTGCTGTTTTGGATAAGTGATACGAAACATTACGTATTGACTTTTATATTAAAAAAGACTATCTTCAATTAACTATTGATATAATCAATTAAAAAAATCGTTAATAAATTACCGAATTGGGAACTTTTTTATATATTTGCATTATAAAAGGGTAAAATGTGAGGGTAATAGCAAGACGAACACTACGCGAATTTTGGGAAAAACACGCAGATAGTGAAGAACAATTGAAAGCTTGGTATCGGGAAACAGAAAAAGCATCTTGGAAAAATATCAACGAATTAAAGACAGAATATCCAAGTGCAAGTATTTTAAAAGAGAGCAGAATTATATTTAACATTAAAGGAAATAAATATCGATTGATTGTTAAAATGAATTTTGAATTTCAAATATCTTGGATACTATTTATCGGAACTCACGCAGAATATGATAAAATTAATGCAAACGAATTATGAAAATTAAACCTATAAAAACAGAAAAAGATTATCAACAAGTACTCGAAAGACTTGAATTGATTTTTGACGCAAAAAAAGGAACAGAAGAAGGAGACGAATTAGAAATTCTTTCAATCTTAATCGATAACTATGAGAATAAAAATTTCCCAATCGGAATGCCTGATCCAATTGAAGCGATTAAGTTTAGAATGGAACAAATGGGAATGAAGCAAAAAGACCTTGCTGAAGTTGTTGGATTTAAAAGTCGTGTAAGTGAAATTTTGAATAAAAAGCGAAAACTGACTCTGGAAATGATTAGAAAAATAAGTTCTTCTCTTCATATTCCGACAGAAGTTTTAGTGCAAGAATACACTGTGGAATAAAACAATTACTGTTGCCAACCATTAACTAATAATAAAATTCTTTAGAAAAATTAGACAAAACTTGCTTTCAGAAGGTAGAACTGAACGTATTTAAGTAATAAAAGAGCAGGGATTTTCATTGTTGACGGAATCTAAAGTTCCTACGGCTATACTAACCTTACTCTGCTCTTTTGTTCTTTCTATTAAAGAGGTAATATAATTAAAAGCAAACTTAGGATGGCTATAATTCCATCAGGCTAGCATAATCTCTACTACTTACTTCACATCCAACTTTCTAATATTCCTAATTAAATGCTCCAAACCATTTAGTTTTAGTTCGTAAACCAGTTGTAACATAGTCCCTAATTGTCCTTTTGGAAATCCTTTATTATGATACCAAACTATATAATGCTCTGGCAAGTCGATAAGAAATCGGTCTTTATATTTACCAAAAGGCATTTTGGTATTGGCTAACTTTACTAAAAATTGTGGGTTTGGTTTAATTTCCAAAATGTTAGTTATAGTTTGAGAGTTTATCGAGTTCTACTGCAATCAATTTTTGCCAAGCAATTTGTTTCTCAATATTTTGAGAATGATTGGTTTCGGCATCGTATTTATTTTGCAGCTCACTTAACTCTTTAATAATTGCATTATGTATGCTTTGCATTTCATTATTAATTGCATTTGTAAATTTAAAATTTATGATGCGCTGTCTAAATTTTCGTGCGTATAGTTCGGTAATATCAAAATGCAAACGTTCGTGTGCTAAGACAATATTGCTTAAAGTTTCGTTAACAATCCAAGATTTTTCTGGATAAAAATGTGCAGTTACATTAAAAGAATAATCTACTAATCTGCTCGAAGATTTTGTTGTAGAAAATCCAAACAAAATACCAGAAACTGTTGTTGCAACAGCATCTCCAACTGGTTTTGGTTTACCTTTAAAATCGCTCCATTGCAATTTAAAATCTTCTTGCCAAGTTATGGTTGGCTCTTCTTGAAAAAAAAGAAAAGTAAAAAAAGTAAGGATTAAAAATTTATACATTATAACAGTTAATTCCAGTTAAAAGATATGTCTTTCTCAATCTCTGGATGCAAACTGTAAAGTACAGGACAGGTTTTTGCAGTGTGTTCTA
>CAYRVY010000299.1:1423-3432 GCA_964427695.1 uncultured Flavobacteriaceae bacterium | reverse complement strand
ATATTTACAAATATATTTATTTAACCATTTCGTTAATTTGTGTGTTCTGGTTTATAAGTATAGTAGAGTTATATTTATCAAATTCTAGTGGTATTAAAACACCTCATTTAGGAACAACGATTATATATAAACTGCTTAATGATTTTTGGAGTGGGTTAATAATTGGAGGTCTATTATTTCCAGTATTCCTTT
Source organism: uncultured Flavobacteriaceae bacterium (assembly GCA_964427695.1). GTDB lineage: Bacteria > Bacteroidota > Bacteroidia > Flavobacteriales > Flavobacteriaceae > PRS1. The sequence goes on along the minus strand of CAYRVY010000299.1, from coordinate 3,240 downwards.
TGTTTTATGTGTTTATCAAAAAAGGAGCAATAACTATAATAAAAGTATTATTTACACTTTTTGTAATCATTCAATTTTCATTGGTAAAATACAGCTTAACAACACTATTAAACTTAGGAGCCGATATTTTAGGTTATTCTTTAGATGACATTTATATAACGGTAAGTTCTTCAGAGGAAATGACTTTAATGTCATTATTACCTTTTATTATTTTTCCATTATTATTTTTCCTCTTATTTATTGTTATAAACAAATATTTTAACGAACGGGTAACAATTGGAGTAAGTGTTCTTTTTATTTTGATATTTGGAAGCTTAAAATTAATATCACCAGATGCATCAGATGAAGTGTATCAAAATAAAATTGCTTTTTTGACAAAAGATATTGTAAAATTTCAAAAAGAGAAGAGCAAAACGAATGCCTATAACTTATTTGATAGAAATGATTACCCTTTATTAAAACCACATAGTAATTCTAATGATGTATTGTCTTCATTTTTTAATGTAAACGAAGAAAAACCAAATATTGTAATAGTTATAGTAGAAGGACTTGGGAGTGAATTTGTTGGAGATAAAACCTATAGAGGATTTACGCCCTATTTAGACTCTTTAATTTCAAAATCGTTGTATTGGGAGAATTTTGTAAGTACTACAGGAAGAACATTTGGTGTATTACCGTCTTTATTAGCTTCGTTGCCATTTGGCGAATCAGGTTTTTTAGAATTGCCAAAAATACCTTCTCATATTTCACTTATTAGTGTATTAAAAGCAAATGGATATACAACTTCATTTTTTTCTGGAGAGCAATCAAGTTTTGATAAAAAAATTAACTTTTTAGAGTATAACGGAATTGATCATGTAATTGATGAAAATAAATTTGGTCCAGAATATGTTAAAACTGAGGCTAACGCAGGAGGTTTTTCTTGGGGTTATCCAGATGCAGAAATATTTAGAAAAACATTAGCTTCATTAGATGATAGGTCTCAACCAAGATTAGATATTATAATGACGCTTACCAATCATGAGCCATTTAGTTTTCCATCAAAAGAGGCTTATTTAACAAAAGTTGACAGTATATTAAATGCCAACCGCACATTTGGTCTGCCAAAAGAAGAAATAATTACCCATAAAGATATCTACGCCAGTTTACTATATACAGATAATTCCATAAAAGAGTTTATGAGTAACTATGCCAAAAGACCAGAATTTAAAAATACCATATTTATTATTACTGGCGACCACAGGCTAATACCAATTACACAAAAAGATAAGCTGTGCAGATTTCATGTGCCTTTTTATATTTATAGTCCAATGCTTAAGAAACCAGAAAGGTTTAAATCGATTTCATCACATTTTGATCTTACTCCAAGCTTACTGTCTTTTTTGATGAATAATTATAAGTTTAATAATCTCGAAGAGACTGCTTGGTTGAGCCAAGGTTTAGATACAGCTAGATATTTCAGAAATATTCATCGCATACCTTTAATGCGATATAAAGGGAAAATAAGTGATTTTATATATAAAGATTATTTGTATTCTGATGGCGAATTGTTTAAAATAAATGAAAACTTTGGGATTAATAAAGTAAAGGACGAAGCTCTAATTAAAATTATGGACGACTCCTTAATGGCATTTAAAAAAATGAATGCCTATATAACTCAAAGAAACAAAATTTTCCCTGATTCCCTTAATATATATATAAAACCAAGTATTGAGTTTTCAACACAACAGCTTGCAATAATCAATGAGTTAACAGATGGATTAAACTTCGATCAAACATTTGAAATTGCAAGAGATAAAGCATTTAATAAGGAACGT
>CAYRVY010000299.1:0-1323 GCA_964427695.1 uncultured Flavobacteriaceae bacterium | reverse complement strand
GATAACCCTGAATATTCAACTTTTAAAAAATCCTTAGAATAAAGGTGCTTCAATACAATGAAAAAATATTTTTTAATATTGCTTTTCTTAGTCAGCGTTTGCTCATTTGGACAGCAAAAGGATTTTAAAGGCGATCCCGATAGAGCATTTAAAGTTGCTAGAGAACTAGCATTTAACAAACAACGAAAACAAGCACAGGATACATTGCTGTTTATTTTAACGAAATATCCAGATTATCATGATATTCGCTCATTTTTGGCTACGACCTATTCTTGGGATGGCGATTATAAAAAGGCAAAAAAGGAGTTTGCATATATATTAAAAAAGGATTCAAACCGAAAAACTACTTGGGAAGCAGCTATTAAAAATGAGTTGTGGAGCGACTCTCCCTTTAGTGCTTTAGAAATGGCAAATAAAGCCTTGACATATTTTCCAAAAAATCCAGATATTTTATATTTAAAAGCAAGTGCCGAGGACAAAACAGATAATCAAAAAGAAGCCTTACTGACTATTGAAAATTCTTTAAAAGAAAATCCGAACCACGAAAAATCAAATTCATATAAAGCTAGCTTAATTAACAAGCTTAGTAGAAATGTGATTGGACTAAAATCTTCAGTTGATATGTATTCGGAAGTTTTTGACCCTATGCAATTTTATTTATTAAAATATGCAAGGCAAACAAAATTTGGAAGTATCCATGCCAAATTTAATTTTAGTAGAAGATTTGCCTCTAATGGAGCACAATTTGAAGTTGATATGTACCCTAAAATTGTAAAAGGATTGTATGCATATTTAAATTTTGGATTGTCGAATACATCTTTGTATCCAAACATTAGGTATGGAGCTGAATTATATAAGTCTTTACCCAAAAGCTTTGAAGCCTCGATTGGATTTAGAGCCTTGAAGTATAGTTCTACAACCACCATTTATACAGGATCTGTAGGCTGGTACACTGGAAATAGCTATTGGTCTTTTCGTACGTACATTACTCCTGGCGATTCTGGTTCAAGCAAATCAGGAACACTCAGTTATAGAAAATACAGGAGTGATGCGAATAATTATTTTAGTATTGCTGCTGGTGCAGGTTTTTCACCAGAGATTTATAGATTTAATTTTGAAGGGAATGAAAACGCTATAATCAATCTTAAATCGCAAAAACTAAATTTAGGTTACTATTTTACATCAAAAAACAGCAAGAATTCTTGGGGTATTAAAGGAGGCGTAACTCATCAAGAAATTAGTTTTGACCCAGGATCCTTTTTTTGGATTTATTCAGCATCATTATCTTGGCAAGTAAAATTCAGGTAACAATAAACTACCCCG
>CAYRVY010000298.1:0-3434 GCA_964427695.1 uncultured Flavobacteriaceae bacterium | reverse complement strand
GAACAGTAGGTATTTGTGCAGCAATTCAAAACAAATATAAAGTAGATGCAATTCCACATATTTTATGTGGCGGATTTACAGTAGAGGATACCGAAAACTTCTTGATAGATCTGGATTTTCTCGGTATTCAAAATGTTATGGCATTAAGAGGTGATGCAATTAAAAGCGAAACGTATTTTAAACCAGAAATCGATGGTCATAATTATGCAAGTGATTTAGTTTCACAAATTGAAGATTTAAACAAAGGTGTTTATCTAGATGATGAGTTGCAAAATACAGCATCAACCAATTTTTGTACTGGAGTTGCAGCATATCCCGAAAAGCATATGGAAGCACCTAGTTTAGAAAGCGACATTCACTTTCTAAAGAAAAAAATTAAAAAAGGAGCAACATATATTGTAACTCAAATGTTTTTTGATAATCAAAAATATTTCGATTTTGTAGATAAATGTAGAAAAGCAGGCATTACAGTACCAATTATTCCAGGATTAAAACCAATAGCTACAAAAAAACAACTGAATTTAATTCCGCATCGTTTTCATGTAGATTTACCTGAAGAATTAATTATGGCAGTAGTAAAATGTAAAGATAACAAAGCCGTTCGAGAAGTTGGGATAGAATGGTGTGTTCAACAATCAAAAGAACTAAAAAAAGAAGGAACACCAGTGTTACATTACTACTCCATGGGCAAAAGCGATAATATTAAAGCTATTGCTTCGCAGATATTTTAATTATTCTATTACTTTTGCTTCACATGTATAATTAATGAAGCAAAGTTTAACCTACATTTTATGTTTTTGTTTTAGTGTTGTTTTATCACAAGACAAACAAACATCATCTTCATATATAGATATTAATTATTTTACAGGAAATATTGCCTTGCATAATAGTAGTATTCTTCATTTAATTAAAGATCATCCAGAGGGTATAATTATTGCATGGAATAAAAAGACCTTTGGCTATAAAGATTGGGAACAGCATTACAATTATCCAGATTATGGAATGTCATTTACCTATCAAGATTTAAAAAACGACGTTTTAGGAAACAATTATGCGCTCTATGCACATTATAATTTTTACTTTTTCAATCGCAATCTCATATTTAGAATTGGGCAAGGCTTAGCATTCACAACAAACCCTTATCATAAAATAGACAATCATAAAAATATAGCTTTTGGTTCAAAATTTATGAGTAGCACTTATCTTATGCTTAATTATAAAAAAGAACGAATTATTGATAGATTTGGTTTTCAAGCTGGATTAACTCTAATTCATTACTCAAATGCAAATGTAAAAGCACCAAACACAAGTATAAATTCTGTTACCTTAAATCTTGGTGTAACCTATAATTTAGATGAAGAAGAGCCTGAATATGTAAACACAATATCTAAAAAAGAAAAATTCACACAACCTATAAAATATAGTTTTGTGTTTAGAAGCGGAATCAACGAAAGCGATGTTATTGGTAGTGGTCAGTTTCCATTTTATATTTTTTCTGCCTATGCAGATAAGCGAATAAACTATAAAAGTGCTATGCTGTTAGGAACAGATGTATTCTTTTCAAATTTTTTAAAAGAATATATAAAATATAATGCCGTTGCTTTTCCTGATCGCAATGAAGATGGCAAAGCCGATTTTAAACGCGTTGGAATTTTTATAGGACACGAACTATTTATTAATAAAATATCTGTTATAACTCAGTTTGGATATTATATATATTATCCTTACGATTTTGAAGGCAGAACGTATCAACGTATTGGGTTAAAACACTATTTAGGAGAAAATTGGTTTGCAGCATTAACCTTAAAATCTCATGCTGCTAAAGCCGAAGCTGTAGAATTTGGAATAGGGATTAGACTTTAAGTAAAGTTAATTTCATTTAATTTTAAAAAGCTTTAATTTTGCTGATTATAAACTTTAAATGGGACAAACCACAAATACTATACTAATGATTCGTCCTACACACTTTAGGATGAATGAGCAAACTGCCGTTAACAATTATTATCAAAAAGAAATTACTGGGATTTCTCAAGAAGAATTACAACTTTTGGCCCAAAAAGAGTTTGATGTTTTTGTTGAAAAACTTAAAACGGTTGGTGTAAATGTACTTGTATTTATTGCAACCGATGAATTAGATACTCCAGATGCGCATTTTCCAAATAATTGGATTTCGTTTCATGAAAAAGGGACTATCGGTTTATATCCTATGTTTGCTGAAAACCGTCGTTTAGAGCGTCGTGAGGACGTTTTGTTTAAATTAGAAAAAGAAGGATTTCGAATAGAGAATATTATAGATTATACAAGTGCTGAAGAAGAACATTTGTTTTTAGAAGGTACTGGAAGCTTGCTGTTAGATCGCGTTAACCGAAAAGCCTATTGTGTGTTGTCGCCACGTGCTGATGAAAGTTTGTTTATAGAATTTTGTGAAGATTTTGAATATACTCCAATTATGTTTTCAGCAAATCAAACCGTCGATGGAGAACGGTTGGCAATCTATCATACCAATGTTATGATGTGTCTTGGCGAAACATTTGCTGTAATATGTTTAGATAGTATAGACGATAAAAAAGAATGTAAAAACCTTGTTAAACATTTAAAAGCCGATAATAAAAAAATTATAACTATTACCGAAAATCAAGTAAATCACTTTGCTGGAAATATGCTGCAAGTTAAAGGGAAAGATAATACGTCTTATATTGTAATGAGTCTTGCAGCTTATAATTCATTGAGCAATACCCAAATTACTACTTTAGAAAAACACGGAAAAATCTTGTATAGTTCTTTAAATACGATTGAGGCTTGTGGAGGAGGAAGTGCACGTTGTATGATGGCAGAGGTGTTTTTACCAAAAGCAAATTAGTGCTGTTACAACACAGATTTCTTTTTTGGCAATTCAACAAAAAATTTACTACCTAAATTAGTTTCGCTTTCAACCCAAATAGTACCATTATTAAGCTCTACAAGTTCTTTACAAATAGAAAGCCCTAAACCAGTACCCTTTTCTTCGTTAGTACCTCTGGTGGTAAAACCACTATTCTTAAATAGTTTCTTTTGGTTTTCTTTAGAAATACCAATACCTGTATCTTCTATACAAATAAGAACGTTGCTATTACGTTCTCTATTAGAAATTGTGATAACATCTCCTATTTTCGAAAATTTCACTGCATTAGCAAGTAGGTTTTGAATAACAATCTCAACCATACTTCTATCTGCAAAAACAGAGTCTTCAATAGATTCGTCTAAAAGAACAATTCTTTTTTGTTCAGCCTTTTTCTGAATTAAACTCATTTTTTCTTTAAATACTTCCTGAATATTAAATAACTCTGGTTTAGGTTCTAAATTTTGCATTTGAGATTTAGACCAATTCAGTAAATTCAATAACAATGCTGAAGCATTATCTGCATTATCACTTAGTTCAGGAATTAGTTCATTAA
>CAYRVY010000297.1:0-3436 GCA_964427695.1 uncultured Flavobacteriaceae bacterium | reverse complement strand
AAAGGGTTCTTGTCTTTTTGAAGATACAGAAAAATCAATTTTTAGAACCCACCTATAGTGTTTCTGGTACTATGTGTTACTACTGTATCTGCACAGTATAGTCATCAATCAGAGGTCGTTTCATCTGGAGGTGGCTCTTCAATAGCAGGAACAGTATATTCAAATTTTGGTGTTCTTGGTCAAACATTTGTGGCGTCTTCAGTTTCGGGTGGAAATTTTAACAACTCAATAGGTTTCTTGAATGCTATTGGTCAATTAGATGAAGATAACGATGGCGTAATGAATGATATAGACTTATGTCCTAATACACCACTGAATACAAATGTAGATGCCAACGGTTGTTTCTTTTTACCATCTGATAATTTTAACCTTGAGGTTATTGGTGAAACTTGCTCAGATAAAAATAACGGGCAATTGGTAATTACTGCTAACCAATCTCATGATTATACAGCGACAATTAATGGAACGAGCTATGATTTTACAACTAGCAATACCATAATAGATCTACCACCAGATACCTATACTATTTGCATTACAGTTGCAGGTGTAACTTTTGAGCAGTGCTATACAATTACTATTCCTGAAGGCGCTACTATTTCAGGGAGGTCTAGTGTGTCTTCTAAAAAAGTTTCGATTGCTATTACTAGCGGCACAGCACCTTTTGATGTGTTAGTAAATGGTAAGGTAATTTTAAAAACATTTTCATCAACTTTCGAAATACCTGTAATACATGGCGATGTAGTTGAAGTTAAAACAGGGGTTTCCTGTGAAGGTATATTCTCAAAAACAATTGATTTGTTTGAGACTGTAACGGTTTTTCCAAATCCAACACATGGTATATTTGAGATTGCATTACCAATGGTATTGAAAGAAATTAAGATAGAATTGTTTACAACAGCAGGACAATTGGTGTTAGCAAATACTTATCCAGTAGTTAATGGTAAAGTTCAATTAAATATTGAAAGCCTACCATCGGCGGTTTACGTAGCAAAAGTATATTTAGAGAATCCAGTATCAGTCCAAATCATAAAAAATTAAGTCAATGAGAAAGATTATATTTATAATTGCATTTAGTTCTATATTGTTTTCCTGTGGAGGTAATGGAGACGAAGATCTCGATCCCGCACTATTAAACAGCTCCCCAACAAGCCCTATATTAACAAGTCCTACCAATGGCAGATTATGTATTGATAATACGGTCAGTTTTCAATGGAATAGTTCAACCGATCCTGATGATGATGTGATTAGCTATGAAATACAAGTCGCAACAGACAATCAGTTTAATCAAATAGCACATACACTAACAGGATCTTCAACTAGTCAATCAATTTCTTTAGATAGAGGAATAGCTTATTATTGGCGTGTAAAAGCCACTGACAGTAAAAATCTATCGAGTAATTATTCAACAACTTTTAACTTTTACACAGAGGGTAAAGGTGAATCAAACCATTTACCATTTTCGCCAGATTTAGTGACGCCCGTTTTGAATGCCACAATCCAAACAGCAAGTGCAACACTGGAATGGACAGCTAGTGATGTAGATGATAATGACATTCTTGTATTCGATGTGTTTTTTGGAACGGATAATCCACCTACAACAAAAATAGGTGATAATCAATCCGAAAACACATTAGATGTGGACATTATTGCTGCAACAAATTATTATTGGTATGTTGTTGTAAAAGACGACCAAGGAGGAGAAACCATAGGTCAAATTTGGAATTTTAAAACAGATTAAATTTATTTTAGAAATCATAAAAAAAACAATTTTAGGCTTAATCATGATAGTAGCTATCATGTTAAGTAATTTAGTAAATGCTCAAGAGCATACAATAGAAGTACATCCTAACAATAGAGTAGCATCGCTATTAATGAGCTCAACAGAATATAGTGATTGGATAACAAATGATGGATTTAATGACTGGATAGCTAGAGGAACGATTGTTCCAGACATCTATAAAAAATTCGAAGACGATTTTGATTTTATCCTCTTAATACTAAACGAAGATGAAAAACCTTCAAATTTACCATATGGTCAACTAAGAAACGCTTCTAATGATATAAGTGGGATAGGAATGACCATACGTACTCCAAGCGTTGAACTTTATGGGGAGGTAGAAAAGTTAAAAGCCGTAATGCATTTAACACAAAGAGATTTTTTACAAACAGGGCCAGCATTGCACGAATTAATGCACAATTGGGGAAATTACGGAATTCCAACGGAGTCTGTAGGTTTTGGAACAGATGTTCAATCATACGATTATCAACCACACTGGGGATTCACAGGAGGAAGCACAAAAGGACAGCTTGGAGGATTTAAGCAGAGTACGCTGATTGAAAATGAAGGCAATTCCTATAGTGTTGCTACGTTCGGTCGTTTTGCTAATGGAGGAAACTCTAAGCCTTATACTGAGTTAGAATTATATTTAATGGGAATGATACCGATCTCAGACGTTACTAATTTTGATGTATTTAGAAATATAACCTCTTTTGAATATAATGCTAGCACAACTAACTATGATTTTGAAGCTTCAATCAGAACTACTTATACACCAGAATCTTTAGAGACTTTACTAGGTACAAGAATTCCGTCTTCCGTTTCTTCTCAAAAAGATTTTAAATTATTAGTAATTGTTTTAACTGATGAACCACTCACCTCTGAAGAGTGGAATTTCTTTGATGACAGTTCTGAAAAATTTGGAAGAAATTCAGATAATGGACTCTCTAGTTATAATTTCTGGGAAGCAACAAATGGGCTAGGTACAATGGAAACAGGCAATCTAGATAATAGTATATTAGGTTATGATGATGAGGTTATGAGGAATATTGGAATGTATCCAAATCCAACATCAGGAATTTTTCAAATAGCATTGCCAGCTTCAAACAACGAAGTAGAAATCGAAATATTTAATATAATTTCTCAATCACTTTTAAGAAAAACTTGCAAGGTGGTAGATGGTAAAGTTAATTTAGACATCCAACATTTTCCGCAAGGAATGTATATGGTAAGATTAAAATTAGAATCAAAAAGACCAATTAGTTTAAGGATAATAAAACAATAGGTCAGATATGGAATTTTAAAACTAAATTGTAATCGCGTTGTGTACGTTTAATCCCTGTGCTCCCTTTGCTATTCATAATAAGTCGATTTTGTGTCAACTTATTTCAGGATGCGACAAAAAAATAAAACCCGTTATTATAAAGGACTACTATGGTATTTTAAAACGGAGTAATTATCATTACGTCATTACGAGGAGTACAGCGACGAAGTAATCTCATCAAAGAAACAGATTGCTTCACTTTATCCTGTCTTGAGCGACAGTCGAAAGGTTCGCAATGACGGTACGTTTCTAATAGAAGAATCATTCAGGAGTACCATTATTCCAGTACTGTGGCTTGGTGTTTTCAGTTTCTTGATTCCAATAATCCTGTGTTA
>CAYRVY010000296.1:0-3455 GCA_964427695.1 uncultured Flavobacteriaceae bacterium | reverse complement strand
TTAATCTCGTTGTTCATTTATAAAATAGATAGAATAAAATTGTTTAATGCTTTATCGAAGCGTCTATTTAGTTGAATATCAAACAATTAAATGCGCGAACAACTTTAAAGCAAATTACGATAAAATTTTAGAAGTATTAACCTCAATTAAAAAAAGAGAGCAATTTTTATATATCATTAAATTTAAGTACTTTAATAACCAAATTAAAATCTCTTAACTATGGGAATAATCAAAAAACTTAATAAATGGGCTAACAGGCATACTTATTATCCTCTTGATTTGCTCCGAATTGCATTTGGGGTGTTTTTATTATTTAAAGGATTTTCTTTTATGGGAAACACACAAATTTTAATTGACCTTGTAAAACCTTTACAAAGTATTGCAGGAAGTATGATGGCCATCCATTATGTAACACCTGCTCATGTAATTGGTGGTTTACTTATAGTTTTTGGTTTATTAACACGTTGGGCAACTTTAGCTCAATTACCTCTAATTATTGGTGCTGTAATAATAAATTTTGTTGGTGAAATGAATACAACAAATTTAATTTTATCATTAATCGCATTGATTTTATGTGTTTTCTTTACCTTATATGGTTCGGGAAAACATTCAGTTGACTATTACCTAAAAATGCAACAATAATATAGAAGTATTTTATGCATAACTATTATTATTTTAATTTCCCTGATGGTTTTTAAGTCGAGGTATTAAAAGTAATTTAGTTTGTCTGCCATTTACATATCTAAATCCATTTTCGCCGTAGAATCCTGCCTCTTCAAGCATGATTCGAATATCACGTTGCCATTCAGGAATATTTACCGTTGTGTTTAATTCTATAGCATAAACAGTATTGGGATAAAGTGGGTAATCTCCAGCACCTGCAACACCTCCTTGTGCATCCCACATTCCAATAGTTGGTCCAGAAGAATGTCCATAACTTCCTAAAGGATGCGTATAAATTGACGGTTGTAGTCCTTGAGATTTTGCTTCTTCAAGTGACTTTAATAAAATTTGATTTCCTGTTCTTCCTGTTGCAAAATTAGAAGTAAAAATATCCTGTACTTTATTTCCATCGGCTAATGCATTTCGTAAAAATAAAGGTGCTTCTGTTTCATTTGGCTTTAGTACATAAGCAAGTTCTTGACAATCTGTATTTAAACGTAAATAAGTGATACCGAAATCACAATGTAAAAGATCTCCTGGTAGTATTATCATGTCTTCAGGTCTATCATCAAATGAATAGATATGACTCTCTAAAACTTCTTTACTACGCTGTATATCTACTGATGGATGAAACCATGTTTTTAATCCAAGGTCAGTGATTTTTTGTCGAAACCACCACTCTACATCTGTAGTTGAAGTAATTCCTGGAGTAATTACCTTTTCTGAAAAAGCTTCGGCAATTATATTATGTGTAATATCTACGAGTTGACTGTAAATTATCATTTCACGTTCTGTTCTTGTTTCAATCCAAGCTGTAGCAAGTTTTTCGGCAGATACAACCTTATCAGTATATTTTTTAGGTAAATGTTGCATAAACTCTTCGTAATCGGTTTTATCCAGTCCATCCGAAATATTAAAATGCGTTGAAAAATTTAGACCTATAGTTTTTGGATTACGTTCTTCAATGAGTTCAATCAATCTTTTCCATTGGTTTGGTTGTTTGTCTTTATCCCAAGCTGAAAAGATATTGTCGCCAAAATTATATCGCGCAACTGCAAGTTTATCTAATGTGTTTTTTTGTTTATCTCTATAAAAAAGGATTATTGTTCTTCTTCTGGCATTTAGCCAAGTAGAAGGCAGCATCGTTTTTAAAACAGGATCTTCATTATATTCTCTTGAAATTAAAATCCACATATCTATACCAGAACGATCCATTAATTTTGGTAATAAGTTGTTTAGCCTGTCGGTTAAAATCTCGTCTATAATTTTTGCTTGTGCTTTTTCCGATAATATTTGTTGCGCTTTTATTTGAGTTGCACAAATTAGTAGTAATAATAGTAGTTTCTTCATTGTGATTGTTTGATTTATAAAAATAGGTAATTTTCTTTTTAATCAAACAAAAGGAGAACATCATATTGATATTCCTCTCTACAACAAGCCTACTTATGAAAAAAATTATAAGCAACATATATATTACTGTATTTATTAAGTCTTTCAGATATTAATTTAATCCCTGTTTAAACATAATGAATGAAGTATCTGTTTGAATGAGTAAAGTAATAGTACTAATTAGTTCAATAATAACTTTAAGGTTTCGGTTCGTCGTATTTTACCAGAAGAAGATTCTTTAAAATGGGTAACCGTGTAAATTTGTTTTGGTGTTTCGTAACTATCTAAATCTTCAAAAACATTAGGTTCTAATTGTGTTGATTCTCCTTCAAGTATTAAAATTAATTTTTCACCTAAAGTTTCATTTTTTTTAGAAGCTATAAAGAAACGCTGGTTTATTTTTGGTTGAAGCTTTGCTTCTATTTGCTCTGGAAACAACTTTATTCCACCAGAATTAATCATGTTATCGAAGCGTCCTAAAATTTCAAATTCTGTTTCAGAAAAAAAATTAACAATATCATTTGAAAATATAGTTTCAGTACTTAATTTAGGAGCATCAATAACAAGGCAGTCCCTTTCATCTTTTGAGATAGTGACGTTTGGTAAGGTTTTAAAATAAGACCTTTCGACTGCGCTCAAGGTGACATCTACAAAGTGATTTAGTTTCTTAACAGCTATATGTGTAATGGTTTCAGTCATTCCGTAGGTTGCGTACACTTTTGTAGAAATATTCTTCACTTTTTCTTGAAGAGAATAAGAAACAGAGGTTCCTCCAACAATTAATGTATTAATTTTATGCAATAATTCTAACGAATTTTGAAGTTGCATTGGTACCATTGCACAAAAATCGTAATTCTTAAATACATTCTGTAAAGGATTTGAAGAAGGTTCTACAACATCTAACTCCAAACCTAATACAATGGCTCGAACTAACATCATCTTTCCAGCAATTAAATTTACTGGTAAACAGTGTAAGGCCTTAAAACCAGGCTCCAAACCAAAATAATCTCCTGTTGTTATAGCAGAATTTACCATAGCTTGCTTTTGCAGTTTTATTTTCTTTGGTTGTCCTGTAGAACCAGATGTTTTTACAGTAACATAATCGTTATCATCTAACCAATCTAATAAAAAATTTCCTAAAACTCTTTCGTAAAGTTTACCTTCCTTAACAAAACTATAGGCAACTTCTTTTAGCTGATTGTAATTATAATGTTTTCTATTTAGCTTAAATTTATGATGTACCTTAACAAAATCTGGAACCATTTTGGTATAATTTTAGATAAAGTAAATTTATACTATTTTTAACGGTTTAGAGTTATTAAATAATCTTTAAAAAAAATATATTTGAAAATGAACTACCTCGACCCAAGGGTACGAGGTATCAAAACAAGTTTAATTGTGAT
>CAYRVY010000295.1:0-3483 GCA_964427695.1 uncultured Flavobacteriaceae bacterium | reverse complement strand
GTTTATTATGATCCAGAAACATCAGAGATAAAAATTCATATAATAACTGATATAGAGGTTTTAGATATCACAATATATAATATTATTGGTCAAAGAATAAATTCTTTTGATTTTAATTCAAGAGAAATTGCTATTCCTATACATGTTAATACAGGAGTTTATATTTTGCAGTTTAATACTACAAACGGCATAATAAGTAAAAGAATTATTATAAAATAACGACAGTGATACTTTCCAACAGGTTATTTTCCATAATATTTTATCCATAATCAATCTTTTTTGTATTCAAAAATCACTTTTTAAGCATTTCATCCTATTTATTTGCATTTAATCGATTATTTTTTATATATTGCCCTACATTTTAAGTTGTTAAATTTATTTTTCAAGATAATAAACAGCTAAAAAGAAGTTTAAAGAATAAAAAAAAGAGTAGTGAACGAATTAAAATCAATGAACAAATGAATAATAATAAAATTGTTATAGCAGAAGATAACTCAACACTTTCATTATTATTGAAATTTAGATTAGAAAAGGAAGGTTACGAACTACTCATGGCAGTAGATGGTAAAGAAGCAATTGAGCTTATTGAAAACGATAAGCCCGATTTAATTATCACAGATATTATGATGCCATTTGTAAGTGGTCTTGAAGTAATTAGTCATGTAAGGAATAAACTAGATTCGGAGACACCAATAATTGTTTTTTCTGCAGCAGGTCAAGAAGAAATGGTTATTAAAGCTTTTGATTTAGGAGCTAATGATTTTATGGGAAAACCATTCAGTCCTAATGAGTTAGTAATTAGGGTTAAAAGACTATTGGGTTAAAATTACAATAATTAACAAAACATGATAGACTACCAATATTTTATAGATTATTTTAAAGAGCTTCCTTTCTTAGTTCAACTGGTTTGGAGGGTAATTGGGCTAATGTTTTTGTCGATAACACTACTTACAGTGTATTTGAAAGTAATAAGATATTACTTGAGGAAAAAAGAAAAAGAATTTGCAATATTTAAAAAAGATTATGAAGCTTTATTGATAGAATATTTGTATGCTGAAAAAGAAAATGAAAAAATTAGTAAAGAGCAGCAATCCATTATTCTTAAAATAAAAACCCATGTTCCTTTTAAAAATAAAAGGAAAATGCTTATTTCAGTTTTATATAATTTAATGAATGAAGTGTCTGGCGAAATGGCAGATTCAATTAAAATACTCTATTATAAAACAGGACTTATCAATTACGCTTTATCCAGATTGAAAAATAAAAACTGGTATGTAATAGCCAAAGGCATTGGAGAACTTACCCGTTTTAATATTGAAGAGGCTTATGACGATGTTGCCAAGTTTATTAACCATCCAAGGAAAGAAGTTCGTAACGAGACTCAGCTGTATTTGGTTAATTTATTTCGATTTGAAGGGCTCTCATTTTTAAATGATTTAAAGACGCCATTATCGGAATGGAATCAAGTACAGTTACTTGAAATTTTACATAAGTTTGACGATCAACAAATTTGTGACATAAAACCTTGGTTAACATCTACAAATAATACCGTTGTATTATTTGCTTTAAAACTAGCCCAGATTTATAATCAATTTGAAGTAAAAGATATATTAATAGAATTACTTTCTCATAAAGAGAAAGAAATTAGAATTTGTGCTATTGAAGTGCTAACTAATTTGTATGGAATTGAAGCAAAAGAGATGTTAAAAACTAATTTCAATGAATCGAGTCTAGAAGAACAACTCTGCTTTTTCCAAATGTTAGAAAAATTAGTTGTTCCTTCTGATGAACCTTTTATCGAAAAACATCTTTTTCATAAAGATTTTGAAATACAATTATTAGCTCTTAAAATATTAAAATCAATTAATATTGATAAGTTCTTGAAGTTAAATAAATTGTCATCAAAAAAAGAAGCTCCAGAAATGTTTAAATTCGTAAATAACATACAATAATGGATACAAGTACAGTTAACACGATTTTACAGATAGTTCATTATTTATTTTTCGTTTATGCTTTTTCGGCAATAGGCTCATATATTGTTTTGTCTGTTATTTCTGGAAAAGAAACAATCAACTACCTTAAAAAGAACAGTTTTGTTAATTACAAAGACATACTGTCATCAACCATGTCTCCTTCTATAACTATAATTGCTCCTGCGTATAATGAGAGCCTTAATGTTGTTGAGAATGTAAGATCATTATTGTCTAATCACTATGTAAACTATAGTGTAATAATAGTGAATGATGGTAGTAAGGATGACAGCTTAGAAAAGTTAATAGAAGCCTACGATTTAGAAAAAATCGATTACCTGATTAATGAAAAAATTAAAACAAAACCCCTACGTTCAGGAGTCTTTAAATCAAAGAATCCCGCTTTTGAAAAACTAATGGTTGTGGACAAGGAGAATGGAGGTAAGGCTGATGCCCTAAATATGGGATTAAATATTAGTACAAGTAAATATGTTGCTTGTATTGATGTAGATTGTTTATTACTTGAAGATGCACTTCAAAAAATGATAAAACCATTTCTTGAGGTTACTGATGCTAAAGTAATTGCTACAGGAGGTGTTATTCGTATAGCAAATTCCTGCATTATTAGAGGCGGAAAATTGATTGATGTTAATTTACCTAAAAATTTACTTGTACAATCTCAAATTTTAGAATATATAAGGGCTTTTTTACTTGGCAGAATGGCTTGGAGCAGGTTAAACGGTTTATTAGTAATTTCTGGTGCATTTGGTGTATTCGATAAAAAGATAGCTATTGAAGTAGGAGGATATGATACTAATACTGTTGGAGAAGATATGGAGATTATAGTGCGCATGAGAAGATATATGGAAGAACAAGGCAGAAAATATAAAGTCTCCTATATACCAGATCCGTTGTGTTGGACTGAAGCACCAGATAATTATAAAATTTTTATTTCTCAACGAAATAGATGGACAAGAGGAACCATAGAAACACTAAGAAAACATCGTAAAATTGCCTTTAATCCAAAGTATGGATCGTTTGGGTTATTAAGTTATCCATATTGGTTAATATTCGAGCGTCTAGCACCTGTTATTGAGGTGATTGGACTTATTTATTTTGCGGTTTTAATTGTTTTAAAAGAGGTAAGATGGGAGTTTGCATTATCTTTCCTTGTTTTGGCATATTTATTTTCAGTTTTGTTTTCTATTGTTGCTCTATATTCCGAAGAGTTAACATTTAACCAATATAAAAAGAAAAACACAGGCTATAAATTAGTTTTAATAAGTGCTTTAGAGCCATTTATTTTACATCCTTTTATATTATATGCAGCGATTAGAGGCAATATTGACTATTATTTTAACAAAAACAAGAAATGGGGAGTGATGCAACGGAAAGGATTAACCAGTACTGAATAAAAAAAATGTTTATATAGTATGAAAATTAAATTCCAAAATAAAGATATTTACAAATATATTTATTTAACCATTTCGTTAATTTGTGTGTTCTGGTTTAT
>CAYRVY010000294.1:0-3505 GCA_964427695.1 uncultured Flavobacteriaceae bacterium | reverse complement strand
CATATTCCGCTGTTAGCAGTTTGTTATGGAGCACAATATTTAGCTCATTTTTTTGATGGAAATGTGTCACCATCAAACACACGAGAATATGGTAGAGCTAACTTATCGTTTATAAAACAGGGCGACGAATTTTTTAAAAATATTTCTGAAGGCAGTCAAGTATGGATGAGTCATGGAGATACTATAAAAGAATTGCCTGTAAATGGCGTTTTATTAGCAAGTACAAACGATGTTGAAAATGCAGCCTTTAAGATAGAAGGCGAACTAACTTATGCCATACAGTTCCATCCAGAAGTCTATCATACAACAGATGGTAAGCTGTTATTGGAAAATTTTTTAGTACGCATTGCCAAAATAAAACAAGATTGGACACCAGATTCTTTTGTTGAAGAAACCGTTGCCGAACTTAAAGAACAATTAGGAAACGATAAAGTTGTTTTAGGACTTTCTGGAGGTGTTGACTCTACAGTAGCTGCAATTTTACTTCATAAATCCATAGGAGATAACCTGTACTGCATTTTTGTAAACAATGGTTTATTACGAAAAAACGAATTCGAAAATGTACTCAAGCAATACGAAGGAATGGGTTTAAACGTAAAAGGTGTAGATGCTTCGGCACGTTTTTTGGATGCATTAGCAGGAATAGAAGATCCAGAACTTAAACGAAAAGCTATTGGTAAAGCTTTTATAGAAGTTTTTGATGACGAATCGCATCGTATTGAAAATGTAAAATGGTTGGCTCAAGGTACCATTTATCCAGATGTTATAGAAAGTATTTCGGCAACAGGAGGACCAAGTGCAACAATAAAAAGTCATCACAATGTTGGTGGTTTACCAGATTTTATGAAGCTAAAAGTTGTTGAACCACTTAAAACAATATTTAAAGATGAAGTGCGACGTGTTGGTGCTTCTCTAGGAATAGACCCAGAAATTTTAGGTCGTCATCCTTTTCCAGGACCTGGTTTGGCAATTAGAATTTTAGGAGATATTACACCTGAAAAAGTTCGTGTTTTACAAGAAGTAGACTCCATTTTTATTAACGGTTTAAAAGATTGGAATCTATATGATAAAGTATGGCAGGCAGGAGCAATGTTGCTTCCTGTAAATAGTGTTGGTGTTATGGGAGACGAACGTACTTACGAAAAATGTATCGCTTTACGAGCCGTAGAAAGTACAGATGGAATGACTGCAGATTGGGTAAATTTACCTTATGAGTTTTTGCAAAAGGTATCAAATGATATAATAAATAAAGTAAAAGGCGTTAATAGAGTAGTGTACGATATCAGCTCGAAACCACCAGCAACAATCGAATGGGAATAAATTCCTGCGAAGGCAGGAATCTTTTAATAGTTTAGGTGTAAAAGTATTTTTTTGGGCGTTCCAACATTAAATAATGTTGGCAGGCTTTCCGCTTTATCTTTTTCTGTCATTCCAGCGAAAGCAGGAATCCATAAAAAGGATATGGCATCAATCCTTAGCGCTAAAAGCTATCGTATATAAATAATATGAAGAAAATTATTATAAGTTTTAGTTTAGCAGTCTTGTTTTGTGTCAATGTATTTGCCCAAGATTTCAAAACTCATAAAGTAAAAGTTGGTGAAACTATAGAAAGTATTGCCAAAATCTATTTGGTAACACCTTTCGATATTTATGCTTTAAATCCTGATGCTAAAACAAGCCTTCAGCCAAACACAGTTTTAATAATTCCGAAGTCAAGAATTTTAAAAAATCCAGTTAAAGTTGAAACACAACAACTGTTAAATTATAAAACGCATAAAGTAAAACGTAAAGAAACCTTATATAGCATTTCAAAAAAATACAATATCACAATCGATGATATTAAAAAACACAATACAAGATTATATTCCGATAATTTACAAAAAGGTGACAAAATAAATATTCCACGTTATAAAACAGTTTTGGTTACCAGTAATGTAGGTAATACTATAAAAAAGTATACGGTTTTACCTAAAGAAGGCAAATGGCGTGTGGCTTATAAATTTGGAATTACAGTTGTTGAGTTAGAAAAACTAAATCCTGAACTAGGAGAAACGCTTCAAGTAGGTGAAGAGATTAATGTGCCTAATATTGCAGATAACGAAGAAAAGAATGTTGAAGAAACTTTTGGATACTATACTGTATTACCAAAAGAGGGTTTTTTTAGATTAAACATAAAATTAGGACTAACACAAGACCAACTTGAAGCTCTTAATCCAGAATTAGCTGATAGTGGATTAAAAGAAGGCATGATCTTAAAAGTGCCTTTTGATGTTGGAAGTACCATGGACATAGAAGATATAGAGCGCTCAACTTTAGTTGATAGATTAACTAATTTTGAAACAAAGCGTATTGCAGTAATGCTACCGTTTAGATTAAATCGCATCGATTTAGATTCGGTTCAGGAAGTAAAGGATATGATTCGTAAAGGAGACTTGTTAAGTATTTCTTTAGATTTTCATACAGGAGTGCTTATGGCATTAGATTCTGCAAAGCAGTTAGGGATATCCACAAAATTAGATGTATTCGATACCAGAGCACAGATTAGTCAAGTTACAAATATTTTAAGAACCAATAATTTCTTTAATTACGATGCTGTAATTGGACCATTTACTTCAGCTAATTTCGAACGTGCAGCTTCAATGTTAAAAGGTGGTAATGTGCCAATAGTTTCTCCAGTAACCAAGCCTAAAAATTTATATAATAATGTGTTTCAAACTATTCCTTCAGATGAGTTGTTGCGAAAAAAAATGATTCAGTTTGTAAAAACAAATACAGATACAATACAAAAACACATTCTTATTATTTCAGATTCAAAACATAGTGCTGTTAGTCATTTACTAAAAAGAGAATTCCCTACAGCTAAACAAATTTTTTCAAGAAAAGACGAAGAAGGAATAGATGGTCATTATATTTTATTAGAAGATATTGAAGAGCAGTTTAAAGAAGGGTTTAACATTGTATTTTTAGAAACTGCAAACGAAGGATTTGTTTCTAATGTAACTAGCATGATTAATGGATTTAATGGTATTGATGAAGAACTTGAAATAGAACGTGAAATCATCTTGATAACTACAAATAAAACTAAAGCCTTTGAAGGCGTAAATATTTCAAACTACGATTTATCAAAACTAAAGTTTCATTATCCTTCGGTAAATAGACCTTTTGATATGGAACAAAGCAATAGTTTTGTAACACGTTATAAGCGTGTTTGGAAAACTGAACCTAACAAATATGCAACGAGAGGTTTCGATTTAACAATGGATATTTTATTACGATTGGCTATCGAAGAAGATTTGTATAAAGCGTCGAACAGTGACATCGAAACAGAATATGTCGAAAATAAGTTCCGTTATTCTAAAAAACTGTTTGGAGGCTACTATAACCAAGCGGTTTATATTGTAAAATATGATAAACTTAAAATTGTTGAAGCAAAATAATGACATCTAAAGTAACATATACTCAATACATTTAGCTTTTCGGGAATACAAAATTGACTAGGCTAATT
>CAYRVY010000293.1:1359-3530 GCA_964427695.1 uncultured Flavobacteriaceae bacterium | reverse complement strand
TAGATTTTAGTTTCTTAATTGCATTTTCTAATTCATTATCTGTTTCTAAAGCAAAACCTACGAGTATTTGTTTTTGTTTTATTTGCCCTAAAGATGCTAATATATCTTTAGTCTTTTCTAACTCCAACTGTAACGTAGAATCTTTCTTTTTTATTTTTCGATCTGCAACATTTTTTGGTTTATAATCTGCTACAGCTGCCGAAAGAATTGCAATATCAGTATTTTCAAAATACTCATGAACAACTTGATACATATCGCCAGCACTTTCAACAGGTATTATTTTAATTAAACTATGTTCTGCCTTCTCATGTGTTGGTCCAGAAACTAAAATTATGCTTGCACCAAGATTTGCTGCTGCTTTTGCAATTTCAAAACCCATTTTACCACTGGAGTGGTTTCCTATAAAACGAACAGGATCTATAGCTTCGTAAGTTGGTCCAGCTGTAATTAATACTTGTTTTCCGTTAAGCGGAAGGTGTTGCATTATATCATTTTCAATGAATGACAAAATATCTTCTGGCTCTGCCATACGTCCTTCTCCAATCAATCCGCTCGCTAATTCACCACTTGTTGCAGGAATCATAATATTGCCAAAGCTTTTTAATGTTACAAATGAATTAATTGTAGATTGATGTTTGTACATATCAAGATCCATCGCTGGAGCAAAATAGACTGGACATTTAGCAGAAAGGTAAGTGGCTAGAAGTAAATTGTCACTATTACCTATAGCCATTTTAGATAAGGTATTGGCAGTGGCTGGAGCTATTAAAAATAAATTTGCCCAAAGACCTAATTCGACATGATTATTCCAAATATCATTCTCATCCTCTTCGTTTGTGAAGGATGATAATACAGGGTTTTTTGATAGAGTTGATAAGGTTAATGGAGTAACAAACTCTTTAGAAGCAGGAGTCATTATAACTTTTACGTTTGCGCCTGCTTTAATAAATAGCCTTACTAAAGACGCACTTTTGTAAGCGGCAATACCAGCAGTTATGCCTAATAGTATATTTTTGCCTCTTAAAATAGACATAGAAATTATTCTTGAATATCTTCTTCCTCTTCTGTATTTCTAAAATAAATATTTTCGTTTAACCATTCTTGAACAGCAATGGCATGAGGTTTAGGTAATTTTTCATAAAATTTAGATACCTCTATTTGTTCTTTATTTTCAAAAACCTCTTCAAGGCTATCGTTGAATGTAGCAAACTCTTCTAGCTTATCAATAAGCTCTTTTCTAATTTCAATATTGATTTGCTCTGCTCTTCTGGAAATTACTGAAATTGCCTCATAAATATTTTCTGTTGGCTTATCTATAATATTTCTATCATAAGTTTCAGTAGTAACTGGTGCATTAATTTTCTTAAAAACCATCTCTATTTTGTATTAACTTTTCGTATTGAATTCTTGTATTAACTTATTAAGTTCTTTTTGCATTTTATCTGCTTCATCTTTATGTTCAGAATCTGCATATGCTTTATTAAATGAATTAAAATATGCAATCGCATTTTTTATACGATCTTCTTTTTTCCTTTGTACACTATTAATTGCTAATTTATATGCTGAATCTAGTCTATAAAACATTGCATTTTCCCTAAGCGAAGTTCCAGGAAATTCTAAAATAAAATTATCGAAGGACTTTATTGAAGCTTCAAAATCTTCTATATGGTTATATTGTTTAGCAGTACTATATGACTTATTTTCTAATTTATATTCAAGTTCTTTTACCAAAGTATTGGCTTCATTTAAATATTGAGATTCTGGAAATCTATTTATAAATCCCTGTAGTTTTTCAATTGCCTCAATGGTATCTTCTTGTTCTTTGCTAAAAATCGGAGATAAATGGTAATAACTTTTGGCTCCCAAGTAAGCGATTTCTTCCATTTTTTCACTATTAGAATATGAGCTAACAAATCGTTCCATCTGATAGTTAGATGTATAGTAATCTCTCATTTTATAAAATGTCATAGAATACATATACATTAACTTTTCGGCTTGAGGCTTTCCTCTGTATTTTGGAACTATTTGCACAAATAATCGATTTGCTTTGCTATATTTTCCACTATCATACAACTCTGTACCTAATTTAAATTTTGTAGCAATATCTTCAGATTTTAATGCTTTTTGATATTCGTTACAAGAACTAAATGCTATTATAACAACTAATATAT
>CAYRVY010000293.1:0-1259 GCA_964427695.1 uncultured Flavobacteriaceae bacterium | reverse complement strand
AATGCTTTTTGATATTCGTTACAAGAACTAAATGCTATTATAACAACTAATATATAAACGAGTTTCTTCATAATTTTAAACAGGTTGCAAAAGTAAACAATTATAATGTATTTTGAAAACTAATTTTTTAGCTAAAATATTGTGACTTTTTCTTTAATTATTTAGGTTTAAGTAATATTTAACTTTTTTAAAATTAAAGATTCTTTATGTTGTTTTTAATTTTGGTTTTTAATGCATCTGAAGCCTTTACCAAAGGCAATCTTACGCTGTCTTCACATAAGTTTAATTGCTGCAAAACTGCTTTAATACCAGCCGGATTATTTTCTGAAAAGATATTGCTTGTAACATCCATAAGTTTAAAATACAACTTATAAGCCTCTTTAGCATTACTTTCTAAACCAAGACGAATCATTTTTGAGAATTCTTTAGGAAATGCTTGTCCAATAACAGAAATTACTCCTGCTCCACCTGCCAAAACTACTCCGAGTGCTAAATCATCGTCGCCAGAAATTACTAAAAAATCTTCTGGTTTATTCTTTAATAATTGTAAATATTGTACAACATTATTAGCTGCTTCTTTAACTGCAACAATGTTTTTAAAATTGTTTGCTAAACGAAGTGTTGTTTCTGGCAACATATTAGCTGAAGTACGTCCAGGAACATTATACAATATTATTGGAAGAGGTGAAACTTGAGAAATCGCTTTAAAATGCTGATAAATGCCTTCTTGTGTTGGCTTACTGTAATAAGGTGATACAGATAAAATTGCTGCAATACCACTTAAGTCTGTAGTCTTTATTTCATCTATTATAGTAGCTGTATTATTCCCTCCGATACCTAAAACCAAAGGCAATCTTCCATCGTTTGCTTTTTTAATGGTCTTAATTATTTGTTGTTTTTCTTGTTTTGTAATAGTTACACTTTCTCCAGTTGTTCCACTAATTACCAAATAATCAATACCATTCTCTATATTATAGTTTACAATATTTACCAGAGCTTTATAATCTACACTCAAATCACTATTAAAGGGCGTTACAAGTGCTACTCCAGTTCCTACTAATGTATTCATTTTTATATTTTGTTAAGTACTTTTAAATATTTTATTGTTTCCTGCTTAAAAATATCAATTTGATTAGGTTTTACATCAATAATAAAATCGTTGAGTCGTTGGTCGATACTGGAAATTCCTATTTTAAAATTAGATTTAGATAACGCTGTAACCATATTTAATTCTAAATTATCGCCTTTATAATAACTAA
>CAYRVY010000292.1:0-3531 GCA_964427695.1 uncultured Flavobacteriaceae bacterium | reverse complement strand
CGCCAAACCATAAGCCTACTTTTGGATGATACCATATATAAACAAAAGCAGAAGAATATGTATTTAGTAATCTTTTAAAAATTGAAATTGGATCAGTTTCAGAAATAACAACACTTTCTTGTCGAGATAATACTACTTTTTGAAACTGACCCTTTTTAATAGCTTCAATTCCTTTTTGGACAAGATTAATATGATTGTTTTTACTTTCTGTCATTCCTGCGTCCCGATAATTATCGGGAGCAGGAATCTTATCATCGTTTTTCTTTAAAGTTTCAATATTATGAGATTTCTCATTTTTATTCGAAATGACTTGGTCACAACCTATAGTATTTGAATTTTCTAAAGGAATTAAAACAGCATCTTCTTTGTCATCAAAAGGCACAAATATAAATCCGTTTTCTGAAAAATTATTAGTGATATAAAGTTCAGAATCATGCTGAACAATAGCTTTTATAGAATTGGCGTTTGGTTTTCGATAAGCAACAAAAGGCAACTCATTTTTAAAATGCTGCACAAGGCTTTCAAAAAAATCTTCCGAATTCATTTATTTAGATTTAGGAAGCGAAATGGTAGTTAACTTACACACCGAAATTAAATTGTCTTCTTCATCAGTAATTCTAATATCAAATAACTGCGTCGTTCTCCCTTTATGAATAAAAGTTGCTTTAGCATAAACAAAACCGTCTTTAACACTTTTTATATGATTTGCCGAAATCTCGATGCCTCGAACATAAACTTTATCAATATCTAAAAAAATATGAGCTGCAAAACTTCCAACACTTTCGGCTAATGCAACTGTTGCACCACCATGAAGCACAGCATCAGGTTGATGTACTCTCGAGTTTACTGGCATTTTAGCTATTAAAAAGTCTTCGCCAACATCAATCATTTCAATATTTAAGGTTTCCATTAAGGTGTTTTTACAAACCGAATTAGCATGAGCTAAAATTTTTTCTTTAGATAGTTGCATAGAAATATTATATTTTTGTAAAAGTACATTTTTCATGACATCAATAAAGTGGTTCTCGATACATTTTCTTAAAAGAAAATACTCGAACTGACACTTTATTAAAATTCGTCAATTCGAGTGATTCCGACTTATCGGAATTGTATCGAGAATTGAATTTTAAAATGTACATTAGTTTTTAATTTAGATTTGTAAAAATACAAAACCAACTATTAAAATGAATTCAACCGAAAAAGAAATCTCTTATACTTCAACAAATTCCTATTCCACTTTAAATACATTAACATCTCAAACAAAAACAGTTTGGTTTGTATGTCATGGCATGGGCTATTTAAGTCGTTACTTTTTAAACTATTTTGCAGAATTAAATGCTAAAGAAAATTACATTATTGCGCCTCAGGCAAGTAGTAAATATTATATACCTCCAAAATTTAAACACGTTGGTTCCAGTTGGTTAACCAAAGAAAATACCATTAAGGAAACTGAAAACGTAATGCAATATTTTGATGCTGTTTTAAAAGCAGAGCAATTACCAAAAGATTTAAATCTTATCGTTTTAGGCTATTCTCAAGGTGTATCTGTAGCAATGCGATATATAGTAAAAAGGCAACTATATTGTAATCAATTGGTATTGATGTCTGGCGGAATTCCTAAAGAATTAACAGCTAAAGATTTTAATTTTTTAAGCGGAAAAACCAAAGTCTCCTTAATTTATGGTACACAAGATGAGTATATGAATGAAGAACGTATAATTTATGAAAAGCAACGCATTTTTGAGTTGTTTGGAAATGATGTTACAATACTTCCTTTTGATGGGAAGCATGTTGTAAATGTTGAAATTATTAAACAATTAGTATAATTTGTCATTCCTGCTAATCCCGATAGCTATCGGGAAGGAATCCATAAAGATTTAGTTTCAATTAATAAGATTCCCTCCTGCGAGGGAAATAAATATGAAATTTTTAATGCTGCAATATGCCTTTGAAATATTAAACTTCGAAAAAGTAGAGTTTAGAATAGACGAGCGTAACATACGTTCGCGCAAATCGGTAGAAAAAATTGGTGCTAAATTAGAAGGCATTTTGCAACAAAATGTGTATTTATTAGATGGCTTTAAACGCAATACCTGTTGCTATGGCATTTTAATAGAAGAATGGTCTGAGATTAAAACAAAAGTTTTTAAAGATTTTTAAGAGTTAGTCTTATCGGATTGGATAAAATGAGTTTCAATTCATTTTATCCTTTGTTATCAACAGGATTATTTTTGATGCATAATATCTTTATAGCAAATTGAGAATAAGTCTTAGCTAAACCTTCATATTCACATCCAGACAAAGAAATAAAATCTAAGAATGCTCTAAATTCAGTATTGGGACTTCTTAAACTAAAAAACTCATCAAAAATTAAAATGTCTGATTTCTTCAAGTACGGCAATAATGTAACTAGCACATAAATAGTAGATGAATGCAAATCGGCATCTAAATGAATAACTAGCTTCTTTTTCTTTAATATATGCTCATTCTCACGAATGAACGGGAATAAGGTCTCTTGAAAAAACCCAATTTTAAAACTACTTCTTTTATCATTTATGCCTTTTGGGATTTTACCATAAGTTGAGAATGTTCCTTTGGGATGAGTTTTATTCCAATCTTCAGGTAATCCTTGAAATGTGTCAAAACCGACAAATAGTGAGCTTGGATTGTTGTTAATGGTAAGCCACCATTTATAGCTTTGACCCTCCCAAACACCAAATTCCAGGAAAATAATATCATCTTCTTTAAGCTTTTCTTTGTTACTGATTGTATCGTAAAAAGCGGGTCGATCAATGATTGTTTTTAAGTGAGCATAATTTCGCAAATATTGAGAAGTTTTAATTAAATAGGACATATAAGAAAAAAAGTCTGAAAAATTTGAGCCAAGCAGTCGAATATACTTCCAGATAATTTTTTTTCCCTTTTTTTCGAAATTCTTTAAAAATACTATTTTACCCATCATATTCAGTTTTAGTTTTATGTATAGTTCTGAAATACGGCTACAGGTTAAAATTTAATTTAAGCTACATTTTTGTACATCGAGTTTGGAGTTTTGTAACCCAAAGATAGATTTAACCCTTTGTGCATTATGATTTAAGAGAAAAAAGTTGTTCATATTACTGATAATCAGTAAATTGTTTTAGCCATAAAACATTAACTATGAACAACTTAAATGCAAATTACGAAAGAATATTGGAAGTATTACAAAAAATATCAAAAGATTTCTAAATTCGCTTATCTTTTTGTTAACTTCTAGTATTGTTTCAGCAACTAGATAAATTCTAGCGAAAACTTGTTTTTCAGTTCCTAACATTTCAGAATGAACAACATCGCCAGTTTTAAATCTGTCTAAAACAAAAACAACATTTTTATCGGATTTTATTTGATCGTTAACTGTAATGGCTTTCCAAACCTGTTCAATTGGTTTGTCAAACCCTTGCTATACAAGAACTGCTTAGTCTGTAATTTTAAAACTATTTAATTACAGTTGATTTATCTTGCTAAATACCCACCATCAACTGGTATAATACA
>CAYRVY010000291.1:0-3531 GCA_964427695.1 uncultured Flavobacteriaceae bacterium | reverse complement strand
GATTTTGTTACTCTATGTTGTGTAACGTAGGAATATACCGAATTCGGTATATTCCTATTATATACAGCTCCGTAATATCTCTCCATTTATAGGAGATTTCTTACTCAAATTTATGTCTTTTTTAATTAAAATCAAAATCTTCTAGTGGGTTTTAGCAAATGTTATTTTTCTATATCACCAAATTTAAGTTCTAAGAGTTTGGATGTTATTTCCCAAACTTCATCAAATATTTCATCTATATTCCTTTCGCCATCAATAATAACAACATTATCTTTCTTTCCTTCTCTTTTAATAGCTTCTTTATAATTAACTATTACCTTCTCCATTTTTTCTTTTGTTTCAAATAAATCAAGAAATGTTCTTGAAGCACTTAAACGCTTCATACTTTCTTCAGCAGTGATGTCAAAATAAAATACAATATCTGGTCTCAATAAATCAGCACAAACTTTATTTGCATTAATAACCCAATCCATAGATAACATAGGAACATGATAGGCATATGAAGAATAATAGTATCTGTCCGATATAACATGCATGCCTTTATTTAAATAATTTAACATGCCAGTTATTGGGTTTTGTATATGGTCTAATCTGTCTGCAAGAAATAGTGCTCCTATTGTTTTGTCATCAGATATAATCCGTTTGTTAAGTATATTTTTAATAACTGAACCAATAGGGCTGTCAGTAGGTTCAAATGTTTTATATATTTTTTTATTATATGAATTGATTTTTTCAAAAAGCATGTTACTAATTGTTGATTTACCAGAGCCATCAATGCCTTCGAACACTATAAATTTTGCTTTTTTCATTAAATTAAGTTTGTTAATTGCATAAATCGCCAATCAGCTCCTTTACTTTTAACTTCATTACTGTATTTATCTCTACACAGTTTTAGTATTTGATTGAATTGCATTGTGTAAAATTAGTACTTTTTTGTTAGTTACATATCAAACTAATCGATTTCCCAATTTGCGTTTTCAATATTAGTTAAGGTTTTGAATAAGGCGTGTTTGGTATTTAAACGTTTATAACTTTCAATTTACTACTGTGTTTAATTATTGTTATCATTTTCATTTCTTGTACCAGCTACCAAATGCACTATATTTTTGTTGGTGCACTTTTTTTTATTCCCTCATTAGATTATTCAATGCACTTTCAAGGTTAGGAAACTGAAATTTGTATCCTGTTATTTTAATCTTGTCTGCTGAAATTCTACTTCCTTTTAAAAGTATATTAGACATTTCACCAAATATCAATTTCATGATAATAGAAGGTATATTCGGAAACCAAAAAGGTTTGTTAAAAACAGATGCTAAAAGTTTAGTAAATTTTTTATTTGTTTTATAATCTGGGGCTACAGCATTGTAAGCACCTTTCATTTTATTATCCGTTATTGCTTTTATGTAGATGCCACAAAGGTCGTCAATATGTATCCAAGGTATATACTGCTTTCCAGTGCCAATTGCAGAGCCAATCCCCATTTTTACAGGTTTTATCATTTTAGATAATACACCGTTATTTTTAGTCAATACAATACCTGTTCTTATTTTAACTGTTCTTATTTCCAGATCTTTAAATTTATCAGCTGTTTGTTCCCATTGCTTACAAGTGTCTCCTAAAAAATCATTTGCAGGCAAATCGGTTTCTTTAAATATTTTATTAGATGTTAATGTTCCATAATATCCAATCGCAGATGCCGAAATAAATGCTTTTAAATTTATATTTTGTTCTTTAATTTTATTAAAAATCAAATCTGTTGTTTTAACACGACTATCAATAATAAGTTGTTTCCTTGATCTTGTCCATCTTAGGTCTCCGATATTAGTTCCTGCAAGATGGATAATATAGTCAGCCGTATCAAGGGCTTTATTCTCAATTTCGTTTTTACCCACATTCCAAGTGTAAACCGATATTGCATTTATTTTTTTTCTTGTCCTACTTAAAATAGCAACACGATATCCTTTCTCTTGCAATCTCTTGCAAAGATGTCTGCCTATAAGTCCTGTACCTCCTGTTATTAATACCGTAGTCATTATTTATTTAAATGTACACCAATGTTATGGTCAGTTTTAATTGATTATATTAGTAGTTAAACGAATTTAGCTGTTTTTTTACTCAATGTCAAGTGTATTTATATAGTAATCAAATTAAAACATTAAGTTGTTGCTAAAGATAATATTAACCTTAATTTTGCGGCTTCATAATTTTTAAGCATGACAGAGTTTATTAGAAAGCGTACAGCAAACGCAAAAAACGATATTTTAAGTGGTATTACTGTGGCATTGGCTTTAGTGCCTGAAGCTGTTGCTTTTGCATTTGTTGCTGGTGTAGATCCTTTAGTTGGCTTATATGCTGCATTTATGATTGGACTAATTACCGCTGTTTTTGGAGGTCGTCCAGGAATGATAAGTGGTGCAACAGGAGCTTTGGCAGTAGTCATGGTTAGTTTAGTAGCCCAAGGAAATGCTATGGGAGCAGAAGGCGAAAGCCTTGGTCTTTATTATTTATTTGTTACTGTTATTTTAATGGGAATAATACAAATGCTGGCTGGATTTTTTAAACTCGGAAAATTTGTACGCTTAATTCCGCATCCTGTAATGATGGGATTTGTAAACGGATTAGCCATCGTTATATTTATTTCACAATTAGGAATGTTTATGACGCTTGAAAATGGTCAAGAGGTTTGGATGCATGGCATAGAACTTTGGATAATGCTTGGTTTAGTATTGCTTACAATCGCAATTATGTTTGGATTGCCTAAACTCACTAAAAAGACTCCTGAAGCTTTAGTAGCCATTTTGGTCGTTTCAGCTATTGTAATTTTCGGAAATTTAGATGTAGCAACAGTTGGTAGCTTTATTACCGATGGTGGAGGCGAAGGTCTAAAAGGAGGTTTGCCACAGTTTCAGTTTGATATATTCAATAAAGTGCCTTTCAATTTAGAAACTTTAAAGTTCATTTTTCCTTATGCTTTAATTCTTGCAGCAATTGGGTTGATAGAATCGTTAATGACACTTAATTTAATTGATGAGCTTACAGAAACAAGAGGGAATGCCAACAAAGAATGTTTAGCCCAAGGAGGTGCAAATATTGTAACTGGATTCTTTGGAGGAATGGGAGGATGTGCTATGATTGGACAATCGCTTATTAATATAAAAGGAGGAGGACGAGGACGACTATCAGGAATTGTAGCTGCTTTAACACTACTTGTATTTATTTTGTTTGCTTCTGGATTAATCGAGCAGGTTCCAATTGCAGCCTTGGTTGGTGTCATGTTTATGGTTGTTATTGGTACGTTTGCCTGGAGTAGTTTCAGGATTTTAAATAAAATTCCGTTCAGCGATGTTATTGTGTTGGTAACTGTGTCTGCTTTAACAGTTATTTTCGATTTGGCAATTGCTGTAATAGCAGGAGTTATCATGAGTGCTTTGGTGTTTTCCTGGGAAAATGCGAAGCGTATTAGAGCACGTAAACGCATGAAAGACGATGGTACTAAAGTCTATGAAATTTGGGGACCTTTATTCTTCGGAA